>CAZDPF010000001.1:0-44344 GCA_964507215.1 uncultured Chryseobacterium sp.
TGGGCTTTATGCCAGACTTCCTGCAACAAAAAAAGCCCGATCCTGTGGGAACGGGCTTGAACAGGGTAATTGAACCCTAATTATTCTACTGTTACAGATTTAGCCAAGTTTCTGGGCTGGTCTACATTGCAACCACGCATTACGGCAATGTGATACGAGAGCAATTGTAGGGGAATGGTGGTGATCAAGGGGGTGAAGATATCCATTGTATCACTTACCTCAATGGTATAGTCTGCCAGCTTGCGAATGTCTTTATCTTCTTTATTCACAATAGCGATGACTTTTCCGTTGCGGGCTTTCACCTCCTGCACATTGCTCACAATCTTCTCATAGTGTGTGTTCAGCGGAGCAATAACCACTACGGGCATGTTCTCATCGATGAGCGCAATAGGACCGTGTTTCATTTCAGCGGCTGGATAGCCTTCTGCATGGATATAAGAAATCTCCTTCAGCTTTAAAGCGCCTTCCAATGCCACAGGGAAGTTGTACCCTCGGCCCAAGTACAAGAAGTTGTGGGCATCTTTATAAACTTTCGAAATCTCCAGCACTTGAGAATCGCTTTTCAGCATTTCCTCAATCTTTTTGGGAACGCTATCGAGTTCATGCAACAAACGATGGAACTCGCTAGAGCTGATGGTGCCTTTCTCGTGACCGATGTACAGGGCAATTAAACTCAACACCGCCACTTGTGCGGTAAACGCCTTGGTAGAAGCCACCCCAATTTCAGGACCGGCATGGGTATAGGCTCCGGCGTGGGTTTCACGTGCGATGCTACTGCCTACCACATTGCAAATACCGAAGATGGTAGCTCCTTTTTGCTTGGCGAGACGGATGGCCGCAAGGGTATCTGCCGTTTCCCCTGACTGAGAAATGGCGATCACCACATCATTCTCGTTAATGACCGGATTGCGGTAACGGAATTCACTGGCATACTCTACCTCTACCGGAATACGGGCGAGTTCTTCAAAGATGTACTCTCCTACCAAGCCCGCATGCCATGAAGTGCCACAACCCACGATGAGAATTCTGCGTGCGTTGACGAATTTCTCTTTGTAATTCGCCACTCCAGACATGCGAATAATACCTTGATCTGCCAACAAACGGCCACGAAGGGTATCGTGTATGGAGCGCGGTTGTTCGTAAATCTCCTTGAGCATGAAATGCTCATAGCCACCTTTTTCGATCGACTCTAAATCCATTTGCAACTTGGTCACATACGGATCTACCGATTGATTGCTAGGAATACTGCGCACTTCCAATGGCTCGCCCACTTTGATGACAGCCATTTCATCTTCTTCTAAATAAACCGCTTGCTTGGTAAACTCTAAGAAAGGTGATGCATCAGAGGCAATGAAGTACTCGTCTTTGCCAATGCCAATGACCAGCGGACTGCCCTTTTTAGCGACCACAATATGGTCTGGGTTCTCACGGTCTACTACACAAATGGCATAGGCACCAATCACTTGGTTGAGGGCAATGCGCAGAGCCTTGTCCATAGGAAGGCTCTCCGCCCGCATGATGTCTTCAATCAGGTTGACCAACACTTCTGTGTCTGTCTCACTTTGAAAGCTGAACCCGCGATCTGTGAGGGCTTCTTTGAGACTGTCATAGTTCTCAATAATGCCGTTGTGGATGAGGGCCAAGCGGCCGCTCATTGAACTATGAGGATGGGAGTTGACGTCGCTTGGCACACCGTGGGTAGCCCAACGGGTATGTCCAATGGCCAATTTACCCTCGGTTGGCTGGCCATCGGCTAGCTGCTCGAGATCGGAAACCTTGCCTTGACATTTGTACATCCGCAGGTCACCATTAATAAGTGCTACACCTGCGCTGTCATAGCCGCGATACTCCAAGCGCTTGAGTCCTTTGATGACAATAGGGTACGCTTGACGATGGCCGATATAGCCTACAATACCACACATTTCTTATTCGGTTTTCTAAGGGTTGGTTGAGAAGTAAAGGTCGAGAGTAAGCGGATTTACTGGATGTAAATTTCCGTTCAAGATCAAGCGATTAGAGGTGGATGCTCCTGAACCCGCCACAAGAAAAAGACGTGTGCCTTTTCCATTGTAGTCGGTCAGGCGCTCAAAGATATGCCTGCTAATGTTAAACCGATATTGTTTGTCTTTGTAGGTTCCTTTAATTAAAGTGCCTCCCACCCCTGTTGAAGCACCAATTCGATAATCTTTGATGAGCACTTTTCCGGTATCGTTGGCTCCGGTTTCTAAAATCAGCAGTTGGGTTGGAGGTGCATAACCATTGGCATCAGATCCAATTTCTGAACGAAATACCAGCTCAGCTTTGTTGATGAGAAAAGCAGAGTCTACCAAATGGTGAAGGGTGGGAAACTCAAGCGCTGTAATCACTCCGCCCATAGCCTGTACATAAGTGTATAGCTCACCATTGGCCGTATCTGGATTAGCAGGGTCAAAAGTAGATTGGCTGTAATCGTGTACAAAGCTGTTGGCCGTTGAACCACTATTGTCTGTTTCGAGGTAAAAAACAGCGGTATCGGTATCGTTATGGTAATAGAGTTCTAAGCGAGTGAGGCCTGTAAGCGTTTCAAAATATACCATGCAGCCATCTTCTCCTCCACTCTCTACTACTATACCATTGAAGTATTCAATGAAGTTGTTGTTGTTATCGAAAGCGCTGTTGCCATTCACCGCTTCATCGATGATCAATTGTTGGAGATAGGCCGTATCTAGTGGAATGACCAAGCGAGAGGCCGGAATGCCGTTGTCGAGAACGTCCAATGTATTAGGACGGTGCAGCACTGGACCGGAATCTCCCAAGAGGGTTCCTCGTTTCCACACTTTCGAAGAATAGAAACCGTCTTCCGCATCGGGGTCGAGGTATTCATCTAATTGCAATACCCGAATGCTCATGGCTTGATTGGTATCGCCGTAAAAACCCTGGTACCTCAGCACCATTCTGGCAGAATCTAATCGAGGATTATCACCAAAGTCGGGCTGCGAAGATTGCAAGAGCAAGTGGGTAGCAAAAGATGCTTGATGGAAACCCAAGTGCGGGTCTCTGTAAGAACCTGCAATAGCGCGTTGGGGGTTAGTAGTGAGTACGCTATCGTCTAAAACGGTGAATGTGCGTACAGGATATTCCTTGAGAACACCAACGCGTGAACGGCTTTCACCGATGGCGTCGAGGCCCAACAGACCTGCGTCTTTCTCGCAGGCATAAGCAAAAAGAAGAGCCATCACAAGGATGGCCCAAGCGTGGCTTGAAAGGATTTTTTTCATAGAACAGGCAGCCTCAAAGCTGTCAGGAGACCGCAAGGGCCTCTTCAGTCACTTGCTGATAGAAACGCTCAACGGCTTCTATTTCGTCTGCCACATCTTCCACCTGTAATGCATGTGGATGTTTGTTCTCTATGAGCTCACCAATGCTGCCGTTCACTCCGGCATGACGGATGATGGCATCGCTGTACAACACCCCCGCCTTGCTCAAGCAATCAACATCTGCTGATTCAAAATGGCTGAGGTCATCTGCGGGAATTCCGTCAAACTGCAATCCGTTCTTCAGCTTGTCGCTAAAGGGTTCACAGTATTCGTAGGGGTAAATGCTGGTGATAATTTTAGCGTCTTGAAAGAGTGGATCGTCTGCATGAAAACGCTTCAAATAAAGCGGTAGTAAGCTGGCCATCCAACCATGTGCATGAATAATATCTGGTGACCAACCGAGTTTTCGCACCGTTTCGATTACACCTCGGCAAAAGAAGAGTGCACGTTCATCATTGTCTGCATGAAAGCCCCCTTTCTCATCAAAGAAAACAGACTTCCGCTTGAAATACTCATCATTATCAATGAAATACACCTGAATACGTGCAGAAGGTACAGAAGCCACTTTAATAATCAATGGCTGGTCCATATCGTTGACCACTATATTGATTCCACTCAACCGGATCACCTCATGCAACTGATGTCTGCGCTCGTTGATGACACCGAAACGGGGCATAAAAACCCGCACTTCGTGGCCTTTTTCATTCATCTTCTTTGGGAGCGCTAGTGCTGCTTTGGAGATCTCGGTTTCTTTGAGGTATGGACTAATTTCTTGGGAAACATAGAGGATTCGTTTCTTATCCATCCGAGAACGTCTTTTCTTAATTGGGCGAATGCAAAGGTACGGAATTTTGCCTTTGTGGCGGGGGGTCAAGGCTGTAGCTTTGGAGGCTTGCTGCTTTCTATGTTGAATATCACCAGACTCCGCAACGATCTTATAGCCAACCTGCTCGATTGGAAGCTCAGAGGCGCTCGAATTGGCTTTGTGCCTACCATGGGTGCCCTTCATGCTGGGCATCTTTCATTGATTGAAGAAGCACGCAAGCACTGTGATCATGTGGTAGTTAGCATCTTTGTGAACCCCACACAGTTCAATAACTCACAAGATCTCGCCCACTATCCTCGCACAGAAGAACAAGATCTAGAGGCGTTAGCTGCCACCCATTGCCACCTAGCTTACCTACCTGCTGTGGGTGAGGTTTATCCGAAAGACTATGTACAACCTTTGTACGCCTTGGAAGAGTTGGAAAAGCGCATGGAAGGTCTGCACAGGCCCGGACATTTTCAGGGGGTTGCTGCTGTGCTCGATCGTTTTTTTCAAGATGTAGCACCTGATGTGGCTTGTTTTGGCGAAAAAGACTTCCAACAGTTGGCCGTAGTTCGCAAGCTGGTGGAGATTCGGCAGTTGCCGATTGAAATCATCGGCTGTCCTACGCTAAGAGAACCCAACGGATTGGCCATGAGCTCGCGCAATATGCGCTTGCGTTCTGAAACACGCAGCGCGGCGGGCTTTATTCATGATGGACTGTTGGAAGCAGCCGAGACTTTAGCGAAGCGTTGGGATTTATCCGTTCTCACCCAAATTCAAGAACGCTGGAATAGCCTCCCAAACGTTCGCACTGAATACTTGGAATTGGCCAGTGAAAGCAACTTTTCAACTCCCCAAAAAGATTCACCCATGGCAGATAAGCGGTGGCGGCTTTTTACGGCTGTTGAGGTTGAAGGCGTTCGGTTGATTGACAATTGGCCCGTTCAGGCTTAGTGGATTGCCGATATTTGTACCACCCCCATATTTGTCCTCATGTCTCAAAGTGTGAACGCTAGCTCCATCGATACGTCTGTTTTGCTCAAGGCCTATCGCTTGATGCAAACTGCCAAAGCCATGGCCGAGTTGTATGAAGCGCATAAGGAAGTGACCTCTAAATATGTACACGCCACTTCTCGCGGACATGAAGCCGCCCAATTGGCGCTCGCTTTGCAACTTCGGCCCCAAGACTGGGTATCTCCCTATTACCGCGACGATTCTATTTTGCTGGGAATCGGCATGCAGCCCTACGACCTCATGCTTCAACTGCTGGCCAAAAGAGACGATCCATTCTCCGGCGGACGTACCTATTACAGTCACCCCAGTTTAAAAGACGAAGACAAACCGAAAATCATTCACCAGTCTTCTGCCACCGGTATGCAGGCCATTCCAACCACCGGATTGGCCATGGGGGTGCAGTATCTTGAAAAACAAGGTCTTGACAATTGGAAGCCAGGGGAGGCACCCGTAGTGGTTTGCTCAATCGGCGATGCCGCCATGACAGAAGGTGAGGTCTCCGAAGCCCTCCAAATGGCAGTGCTCAAGCAGCTTCCCTTGCTCTTCTTTGTGCAAGACAACGATTGGGATATCTCTGCCAATGCCAAAGAAACACGGGCACAAAATGCCGCCGAATTTGCCAAGGGCTTTCATGGATTGGATGTTCGAAGCCTCGATGGCAGCCGATTTGAAGAGGTTTATCCGGTTTTAGAAGAAGTCATCGAAACCATCAGAAAAGAACGCCGTCCTTTCTTAGTTCACTTGAAAGTGCCTCTTCTTGGTCACCACACCTCCGGGGTGCGAAAAGAGTGGTACCGCGATGATCTAGAAGAACACGCACAAAGAGATCCACTCCCTCGCTTTCATCAGTATTTGCTCGACTTAGGATTTGGCGAAGAAGAGCTAGTCAACATAGAAAAGCAAGCGCAACAATTGGTGGAAGCAGATTACGCTCGAGCGCTCCAAGCAGAAGACCCTCGTCCGGAAGATCTGTTTACGCATGCTTACGCACCCACCCCCATCACCGAAGAAAAAGGAGAAAGAAGTCCGGCCGGTAAAGAACCCACAGTAATGGTAGATGCCGCCCTCTTTGCATTACAGGAACTGATGGCCAAACATCCAGAGGCACTGCTGTACGGACAAGATGTTGGAGGAAGACTCGGGGGTGTATTTCGTGAAGCCGCCACCTTGGCGCATAAGTTTGGAGATGATCGGGTGTTTAACACCCCCATTCAAGAGGCCTTCATTCTCGGAAGTACCGTGGGCATGAGTGCGGTGGGTTGCAAACCCATTGTGGAAGTGCAATTTGCCGACTATATCTGGCCGGGACTGAATCAGTTGTTTACTGAATTGAGCCGTTCTTGTTACTTGTCAAACGGCAAATGGCCGGTTAGCGCGGTATTGCGCGTGCCTATAGGCGCGTACGGCTCTGGCGGACCTTACCACAGCTCTTCCGTGGAGAGTATTGTTTGCAACATTAAGGGCATCAAAGTGGCTTACCCTTCTACAGGTGCTGACCTCAAGGGGTTGATGAAAGCCGCATTCTATGATCCCAATCCGGTCTTGCTACTCGAACACAAAGGCTTGTACTGGAGCAAAATCAAAGGCACTGAACTGGCCCGAACCATTGAGCCCAGTGAAGACTATATAGTACCGTTGGGAAAGGCCAGAATGGTACGCGAGTTATATGATTCCCATGCTTCATGTACCATTATCTCTTATGGTATGGGCGTTTATTGGTCGCTTCAAGCCAGCAAAGGCCTAGAGCATGCCGTTGAAATTGTTGATCTGAGAAGCTTGCTGCCCATTGATGAAGATGCCGTGATCAACAGCATCCAAAAGCATGGCCGTTGCTTGTTGGTTACAGAAGAGCCCGTTCTCAACTCCTTTGCCCGCAATCTGGCAGGTTGGGCGCAAGAAGCTTGCTTTGAATACCTCGATGCGCCTATTCGTGTTTTGGGGGCCGAAAACCTGCCCGCCATCCCCTTGAACAGCACTTTAGAACAAACCATGCTACCCAATGCAGACAAGGTGCGGCAAGCAATAGAAAGCCTCCTTGATTTTTAAATTGCTGATGCGGTTAAACCGGAATCACTTTTGCTCATCCTAGAGAATGAACCAAAACTTCATTCCAATGAAAAAGCAATTGATAAGCCTGTTAGCGTTCTTGTTGATCGGTTGGGGACTTCAAGCGCAACCCGAAGGACGCAATCCGGAGGAAATGGCCCAAAAGGTCACCAATGAAATGGCCGATAAACTGGACCTAAATGAAAGTCAAAAAGCCAAGGCACTTGAAGCAAATTTGATCCACATCACCCAGATGGAAGAGCTGCGCAGCCAGCGGGAAAGAGATCGTGCACAAGCCGAGGCTGTGATGAAGGCCCACGAAGAAAAAATGAAAGCCATCCTCACCCCTGAGCAGTTTGAGAAGTTCAAAAAAGGGCGCGACGAACGATTCAAAAAAATGCGGCACAAAAGAGAACGCATGGATCGCGATGGAGAGCAAAGGCAAATGCCCATGCCCGACTAATGATTGCTAAACGCCTAAAAAGCCTCGAATTCTTCTGATTTCGGGGCTTTTTTATTCTTCTACTACCCTTGAGAACACCAATCGATGCGCATCAGATTCAAGTACCAGCTTCCCTTCTCCGGCCTGTAAACGAAGCGAGCCCGAAGAAAGCACCTCCGAAAACTTCAATCCCATTTCCATGTCTTCGCAAGCCTTCAAGGTGCTTCCCAAGGCGGATGAGAGCCTCAAGCGGTCACGGGAAATTTCAGCCGATCCGAAATAGTTGTTGCAGCCGTCACTGCCATAAATGCGGGCATTGGGCAAATCAAAAACCAAGTTAATGTCCGTCATCTCCGGGTCAATGGCCTGGGCATCTAAACGCAGCAGTTGCCAGGTTCCAGACAAAGCCTCTTCATCCGCTACAAAACGTCCACAACCCAAAAACTCCTGTTCATTCGACAAGCAGCGCACTGAAAAAGGAAAAGCCTCCCCGCTCATGGGGTCAGTACAGCTTTGTTGAATTACTTCAATGGTCAGGTTTCCTGACTCAACCTCCGCATGGTAGCGAAACCCATGTGGAATCTCTTCCCGCTCGGGAATTGGCGTATGCATTTCGAATTTCACTCCAGGTCCGAACAAATGCATCCCCTTGTCAAGGTCCAATTCCACCGTCCAAAAAGGTTCTTGGCCTTGCGCTACAAAGTCAACGCCTTTGTCTTTCCAACGCGCCAATGGCGTAGGCTCTTCAGAGCGAATGGTGGTTGACGTTTCTTGCTCTTCAACCCTTTCGGTAGATCCAGAGGAGCAAGCGCTTAGCAATAAAGGCAATAGGAAGGCGTGAAGGTGTTTCATGGGAAGTTTTATCTCAGGTACAACCAAGGTTGTGGATTCTGCACTTTATCTACCAACCAAATTTCGAAGTGCAACTGGGTTTTTCCGTCTTTCGGATCAGTGAAAATCAAACCGATTTCTTGCTTAGTGGTCACCTTATCGCCTTCTTTCACATAAACCTGTACCAGGTTGTCATATACGGTAAAGTAGTTTCCATGACGGATGATCACCGCTTTGTTTCCGTATGGTATTCTGATTATGCCACTGACTTCTCCATCAAAAACGGCCCTTGCGGCGCTTCCGCTTTCCGTAGCGATGTCGATGCCGTTGTTATTCACAATTACCCCTTTGGCCACCGGGTGCGGATGTCTACCGAAGGAAGAAGTGATAATGCCCTTTTCTACCGGCCAGGGGAGTTGCCCTTTGTTCTTGGTAAAATTAGCGGCCAGTTCGCGGGCTTCTGGCGTGAGCTCGTAGGCAGGTGAAGGGGTTTCAGCAGGCTTGCTCTTTTGGCTTTCTCGCTTCTTCTTGATCAGCTCCTTGAGCTTGTCGTTGGTGGTTTTGCTGCTAAAGTCTTTGCCTTTTGTCAAGCCTACAGCAGTGGCTTCGTCTTCCAGCTGCCTGCGGATGGCTTGCTCTTTGGCTCTTCGAATTTCTTCTTCAATAATGCGTTGAATTTCTGCTTCCAACATCTCGCTTTGCTTGCGCTTGGCTTCAATTTCTTCCAACAACTGTTTCTCTTGCTGCCGCAATTCAGAGATGGCAGATTCCGTTTTCTCTCGATCTGCGCGCATCATTTTCACCTCCTGCTCACGTGCTTTGAGCAGCTGTTCTTTTTCCGCCTTCGACTTTTCTAGCTCCGTCAAATCTTCTTGTAGCGCCAGTTGTTCTTCTGCAATTCGCTCTACTTGCCTCCGGCGATGTTCGGCCAACTGCTTCATGTATTCCAGTCGCTTGAAGGCTTGATTGAAATCTTTGGAAGACAACAAAAACATCAAGCGACTGCTGCTGCTATTGCTTCTTCGGGCACCGCGAATCATACTTGCATATTCTTGGCGCATACGTGCTACTTCTGCCTCATGGGCGGCTATATTCTGATTGATGGCTTCTATCTCTTCCTGCAACAAATCGAGTTCTCGCTGCATGGTGCGCAGGAGGCGCTCACGAATGCCTATTTTTTGAATGAGTGCTTCTACCTGTCCTACGCTCAACTCTTTGTTCTGACGGGTTTCTTCTAAAATCTTGTTGGCCAGTTCAATCTCATCCTGCAGTCGAACTTTCTGCAATTGCAATTTGTCTTTTCGCTTTTCTTGGGCCAATGTCTCTCCAGAAAACCATCCAATAAAAACCAAGAATAGGATCCACTTCTTCATGGGGTTGACTGATAGGATGAAGGAATGCTGAAGGGGAATCGCTGCGGCTGCACACTGGCTTCTTGAATGTCTAGCAGCAGTTTAGTAGGGGCGCTGCTGAGTAAATCCATTTGCCAATGGGAGGGATAGAACAGTCCGGGGGCGGCTTCACGATAAGCTTCATACTTCACTAGTAATCGGTCTGCGTTATTGGTCCAGCCCACGCCGAAAGAAGATGGCCTCCAAGGACCTGCAATCATTAAAGGGTCGAGGAGACGGAGTTCAGCATTAATGGCTACCCGATGCGGATATAAGGCCAAAACCGTTTGGCTGAGCGCTGCGGCTGAGTCTATAGAAAACTGCACCGGTAGATTGGCGAGTAGTGCAGCCTGAAGCGCTTCAAAGGGCACCTCCAAACCCAACATTTCCCTAATGCCAGAAGCGTCTCCGGTCTTATAGGTTTTCTCCAACTTATTGTACATCGCAAAACTGTCTGGAAGCAGAATAGCCCGCACAATGGGAATGCCCAGAATGGGATCAGAAAAATTCATCCAGATCAGACTGTCTTTCCGCATGCGCATCTCCAACTGAAATGAAGTTCTCGATCCGTTCTGCTCCATGGCGGCCGAGGCCTTGAACGAAAAGAAGTTGGGTTCTAAGCGATGGCTTGCCCACAGTGTTTCCAAGCTTCCTTTTCGCCCATCCCAATTGGCCATTGGGTGTTCCACTAGCTTGCGCTTGCCTTTACAAGAAGAAAATCCCAAGAGCAAAATCCAACAAAAAAGCAAGCCGAACTTACTCATAGCGCTGGTTTTCAATCTTAAAAAGCAACTCATCAGACGGACTTGGACTCAGATCTCGAGCCTCTATCCAGCGTTGTATGGCTTCTTCCTTCCGGTTCAGATGAAACAAAATATCGCCCAGATGTTCCAACAATTCTGAAGAGGGACTTTCTACCAATGCCAATGCCTTTTCTTGAAGCGTTAGGGCCTCTTGGTGCCGGTTCATCTTGAAGAGCACCCAGGCCCAGGTATCTATGAAGGTAGGATTGTTGGCACTCAAACGATTGCTTTTCTCTGTCATTTCCAGTGCTTTGGAGAGTTTTTCTCCGCGAACTGCCAGATAGTAAGCATAATTGTTCAAGGTACCTGCATTGTTGGGGTCTATGCGCAGCGCCTGCTCAAAGGCTTGGTCAGACGCTTGGTGCTTCGCCTGTTGATGATACACTTGCGCCAAGGTAGCATGCAGTTCGGCCTGTAGTTGGCGGTTTCCGTAGGCCAGATCCAATCCAGCTTGTAGCCATTCCGCTGCCTGATCGTAAGCTTCCAATTGCGAATGGGCAATACCAGCCAGCAGATAAGGAAAAGCCTGAGACGGGAAAAGATCGATGGTCTTTTGTGCGTCTTCTGTTAGTGCTTGCCAATCTGCAAGTTCGGCATCTATGAGAAGGATTTGCTGCCAGATTTCGAAGCGATCACCTTCGGGCAAAGTGGTGGCTTTCAAAAAGGCCGTTTTTGCCTCAGCTTTATGGCCATCGCGCAAGAGAAAATCACCTTTCACCGACCAGCTTCTTGGGTCTGAAGGCGCTGATTGCACCGTAAGTTCTACCAGCTCATAGGCCTTCACTGTTAGGGCACTATCTCCCTGACTCTTGCTGTAGAGGTTCATGAGCACCGCCACCTTGTCGTCTATATCGAGCTCTTCATTGCCCATGGCCACTTTGAGGTAGCCGTACGCCTTCTCAAATTGCTGATGGTCTTGATAATAGCGCGCAAGTCGCAGATTAGCCACTGGTTGAATGGAATAAGCGGCTACAATCTCCAGCCAGAGGTCTCGGGCATCGTCATACCTCCCATTCACCGCCAGCACCTCCGCCATTTCCAAGCGGTAATTGAAATCACCCGGAAAGGCATCCACCAAAACCTGTAGTTCATCCAAGGCCTTGTTGAGCTCACCCAGTTCGAGGTAAATCTGCTTTTTCTGCAGCACTACCTCCGGTTCTATTCCGCGCAGCTTTTGCAATTGGTTGAGGCAATCCAAGGCATCGTCAAAGGCCTCCTTCTCTATGTAAAGGCCTGTGAGCAAGTAGAGCGGATCTGATGATTCTGGCTGTCTTTTGGAAAGCGTTTGAACAATTTCGATGGCCCGATCCACCATTTGGAGCTCGATATAGAGCTGGGCGGCTTGTTGAAAATGCCAATCTTGTACGTCTTCTGCCTCCAAGCTCTGCTCAGCGTAGTCTATGGCTTCAGCAGGTCTGCGCAATTGATGACAGAGCACACTTAACTCCCCTAGAATTACCGCATGCCCAGGCTGCAAGCTGTCGCAGCGCTGAAAAGCCTTTAAGGCTTGTTCGTATCGCTGGGTGTTCTTGAAAACCTGGGCCTGCCAAAAGCTTTTATCAAAAGCCGCCGCCTCCCCCACTTGCGGATCCTCCGGAGCTTGCTGCGCCAGCAACCCAAAGGAGAGGAGAATAAAACAAGAGAAGAGGAGGCGTTGGATCAAAGGCTGTTATTGTTCTAGGGTGGTATAATCGCCAATGCTCACATGCTGGAAGTGCCCATCGAAACGAACGCTATTGCCAATCATGGAGTTGTGGAGTTTAACATTTTGAATGAGGCTGTTTTCCCCAACAATTGACTTGCTGATTACGGCATGATTGAGTTGGGTGCCCGCGCCAATAGAAACGCCCGGACCCACTTCAGAATTGCGAATTACGGCTCCTGCACCAATAAAACATGGCGGATGGATGGTGCTGTTTTCAATGACAGCATCTGCAGCCTGCAAGTTTTCTTGTCCCTCAATGAAGCCCAATACTTTGGCATTGGTATCAACGGTGATGTCTTTGTTGCCGCAGTCCATCCACTCATTCACTGTTCCGCTGGTGAATTTCAAACCCTTATTGGTCATATTCATCAAACCATCAGTCAGTTGATATTCACCGCGGTCCATGATGTTGTTGTCGAGCAAATACTGCAGCTCTTTGCGCAAATTGCCGCCATCCTTGAAGTAATAAATACCAATGATGGCCTCGTCTGAAACAAATTCTTCAGGCTTCTCAACGAAGTCAGTAATGATGCCTTCAGCATTCTTCTTGACCACGCCAAATTGCCTTGGATCATCTACTCTCTTGGTCCAGATTACGCCGTCTGAATCTGTATTCAGGGTGAAGTCGGCGCGGAACAAGGTATCGGCAAAGGCCACTACTACGGGGCCTTCTAGACTATCGGCCGCACACATAATGGCATGGGCCGTACCTAGTGGAGTGTCTTGGTAGTAAATGCTTCCCTTGGCCCCTTGGCTTTCCGCCACTCTCACCAAGTCTTTTTCTACTTGTTCCCCAAAATCGCCAATGATGAAGGCCACTTCATCTACTTGTTGGCCGCAAACTGCCACGATATCTTCTACCAAACGCTGCACGATAGGCTTGCCAGCAATAGGCAATAAAGGTTTGGGAACTGTGAGCGTATGAGGGCGCATGCGTTTGCCGCGACCGGCCATTGGGACAATAATTTTCATGGGTTGGGAGATTTAAAGTGTGTGTGGTGTATGTGGTGTTGATTTAGTTCTTTTTGATGCCGGTGCTTCCGAAACCGCCGCTTCCTCTTTCCGTGTCTGAAAGTGCCTCCACGGCCACCCACTGCGCCCTGGCGTGCTTGGCGATCACCAGTTGGGCAATGCGTTCTCCGGGTTCAAGGGTGTAGGGTACATTGGAAAGATTGACTACAATCACGCCTATTTCCCCTCGATAATCAGCATCTATGGTACCCGGACTATTCACCAGTCCGATGCCATGTTTTAGGGCCAAGCCGCTTCGAGGTCTCACTTGTGCTTCATAACCAGGCGGCAATTCGATACGCAAACCCGTGGGAATCAGACTTCGTTCAAGGGGAAGAAGGCTTATGGGATGGCTGAGTTCTGCATACAAATCCATCCCCGCTGAAAGTGGAGTTTTATAAGCCGGAAGCTCGTGCGAGCCCGTATAGATCACTTTTACCGCTACTTCCTCTGCGGGAGGATGTGTTGCCATGTTGATCGCTCTATCAGTAGTACTATCATGAGATAAGGGAGCAAAGCCAAGAGAGCCCATAGACCCCAGAGCGCTTGCACCTTCCACGCAAAGAAACCCAAAAGGAGGGAACTGATAAAATAGGTCAGCAAGACCTTCCAAGCATAAGGAACAGGGGCATATTTCCGGCCCAGAAGCGCGTTCAAGATGGCCATCACCAAGTAGGAGATGAAGGTGGCCCAAGCGGCTCCCATCCAGCCCATTTGTGGAATCCACCAAAGGTTCAAGCCTATGGTGAACAACAATCCAACACCGGTTACAATGCCAGCAAACCAGGTTTTGTTGGCCAATTTGTACCAAATAGACAGATGGGTATTCAGGCCTAATACAAAATTGGCCGCAAAGAGAATGGGGGCTGCTTGTAAACCGGCCCAGAATTTCTCATCAATAAAATGCTTGATCACTGGGAGGGCGGCATTCAAACCTATCACCACTGCACCAAGTACCAAGGTGAAATAACGCAAAACACGGGCATTCATCTGTCTGCTATCGCCGGTTTCGCTATCAAGACGAAAAAAGAATGGCTCAGCCGCATAGCGATAGGCCTGCACAAAGAGCACCAAAAAGATAGAGAGTTTGTAAATGGCTCCATAAATGCCCAAATCATCCATTGAAGTGGCCTCGGGCAATAGGTATTTGAGAAACTGTCTGTCGGCCAATTCATTGGCAATACCCGCCAATCCGGCCAGCATCAAGGGCAAACCATACAGCAGCATTTTACGCAGCAGTACCCCATCAAAAGTTCTCCAGAGAAGAAGTGGTTTAAACTGCGGCAAGAGCAAAAACAGCATGGTCATAGAGGCCAATCCATTCGCCAACAACACATAGCCTACTAAATCGCCAGCTTCAAAAAATGGCAAGGCAAAAGTTCCAGGTGCCATCCACCAGAAGAAATACAAGTTGGCCAAGATGTTTACACCAATGAGGCTCATTTTCACCGTTACAAACCACACTGCCTTTCCATTCAATCGCAAGCGGGCAAAAGGCAAAGCAGCCAAGACATCCAAGCAAAGAATCCAAACCATGAGGCGGAGGTACCACTCATGGCCTTCATAGCGCAATAGATGGGCAATGGCCTCCAAGCGCCATTCAAAGAAGAAGTAGAAGACTGCTGTGGTGAAAAGCAAGGAAAACTGAGCGGTGGCGAAAACCTGATCCTGACTTTGACTCTTGCTGCCGTGGTAGAAATAGGCGGTCTCCATGCCATAGGTGAGCAGAACAATGAGTACAGCCACCCAAACGTATAAATCGGTAACGGTACCAAACTCTCCTCTGGCCATTGCTGCCGTGTGGATGGGCACCAATAAAAAATTCAACAGCCTACCCAATATGCTGGGCAGCCCATACAATGCCGTTTGACCGACTAATTTTTTTAGCGAAGACACCAGCTCAAAGGTACATTGAACAGACCCTACGGTTAAAGCTGAGCCTCGCTGCTATCTTTGCGAACCTTCACTTCAGAAAAACATGAAACAGATTCGCCTATTTATTCTGTTGCTCTCAGGCTTGGTGGCTGGGTGGCCACTATCTGCACAACAACAAAGAGCAATGGATTGCCCTACCCTTGAGCTTGAGTTCAAGGAGCAATTGCGAGAGTATATACAGTATCTCGCATCGGATGACTTGCGGGGAAGATATCCCGGAACCGAAGGCGAGCGAATGGCCGCAGAATACATCGCGAAAGAGTTTCAGGCCGCCGGCATCAGACCAGGAGCCGAAGGGGAGCAGTACTACCAAGAGTTTTCTATTTACGATGGCGTGGAGTATCTCGAAGACAATGAGATGGAAGTCAAGGGCAAAAGTTTGTCTGTTGGAGAGGGGTACTACGCAACCGTTTACAGCGCCAACGGCGAGTACGAAGGGAAATCGGTTGCCGTGGGCTTTGGCATCCAAGCCGCCGAGCATCAACACGACGATTATGCCGGAGTAGACATAAAAGGAAAAGCCGTTGTAATAGATGTGTCTTCACCCGATGGCATTCATCCGCACTCGAAATTTTTAGACTATCACGATTTAGGGAAACGCATCGACAAAGCGGTTGAAATGGGAGCCGCTGCTGTGATCTTGATCGACCCAAGTGAGAGCGGAGCACCTGCCAAGGATTTCAAACTTCGCCGGAGCAAAAAGATTCCGGTGGTCTTTGTTAAAGAGGCCAAGGCCGTGCGCAAGTTGCAGAAAAACAGCAAGGTGGAAATTGAAGTGAACTTGCGTGATGTGGAGTTAAATGCGCGCAATGTGATTGGTTATCTCGATAAAGGCGCGGAATACACAGTGGTGATTGGCGCCCATTATGACCACCTTGGCATGGGAGGGGAAGGCTCACTGTATCGCGGTGAACCCGCCGTTCACAATGGAGCCGATGATAACGCCAGCGGAGTGGCTGGATTGATTGCTTTGGCACGCACCCTCAGCAAATACCCTGAAATGGGCGGGCTGGGAGCACGCAACTACTTATTTGTGGCTTTTTCTGGTGAAGAGAAAGGCCTGTTGGGCTCCAATTTCTTCGTGAAATCGAAGGCCATGCAGCGCGATTTTGTGGATTATATGATCAATATGGACATGATTGGCCATTTGAATGAAGATGGCGTTCTGGTAGTCAATGGCACCGGTACCTCCCCTATTTTCAAGGAAGTGATTCGCGAAACTCCCTGTGTAGAAGTGCGCATTAACGCTACAGAAGGCGGCATCGGCCCTAGCGACCATACTTCGTTTTACAATGTGAAGATTCCGGCCATACACTTCTTCACCGGTGCCCATGAACACTACCACAAACCTTCTGATGACGAGGTGATTATCAATTACAGTGGTTTGCAAAGTGTGCTCAATTACATACTCTATGTGATTCAGACGGTGAACCAGGAAGAACGTCTCAAATTCACGCCTACTACCGAAGCCAATGAATCAAAAGCCCCGCGCTTCAGCGTTACTTTAGGGGTAGTTCCAGATTACGCCTATGCTGGTGAAGGAATGCGCATTGATGGCGTAAGCGAAGGAAAACCTGCCGCTTTGGCGGGCTTGCAGAAAGGAGACATTGTGCTCGGTTTGGGGGAATACCGGGTGTCTGATATGATGAGTTATATGGAAGCCCTAGGGGCTTTCAAGAAAGGAGACCTCACAGAGGCTACTATTTTGCGCGATGGAGCCGCCATGGGGGTGGAGATTCAATTTTAATGGAGGCCCAAAAAATTGCGGTAATCGGGGGCGGTAGCTGGGCCACGGCTTTGGTGAAAATACTCTGCGAGAACCTCGATTATGTGGGTTGGTGGGTACGCTCTAAAACGGCAGTAGATCATATTCGGAAGTTTCATCACAATCCGCGTTACCTCAGCAGTGTGGAGCTACCCACGGAAGTGATTGATGTGCACGACGACCTCCAACACATTGTGAATGAGGCCGATATTCTGCTCTTTGCCATCCCTTCTGCTTTCCTCAAACCCGCTTTGGAGTCATATCCTGATTTGGATATTCGCCAAAAGGTGATCATCAGTGCCATCAAGGGAATTGTGCCAGATGAAAGACAAATTGTTGGCGAGTATTTCCACAACCATTTTCAGGTTCCGATGAACCAAATTGGGGTGATTACCGGTCCTTGTCACGCCGAAGAAGTGGCACTCGAAAGACTTTCCTATCTCACCGTGGCCTCTCAAGACCCCCAATTGGCCCATTTAATGGCAGACGCGCTGAGCTGTGATTACATCAGGGTAGAAAAAAGCGACGACATCTATGGCACAGAGTACGCAGCCGTTCTTAAGAACGTGTACGCCGTAGCTTCTGGTATCTGTCATGGCTTGGGTTACGGCGACAACTTTCAAGCGGTATTGGTAAGCAATGCCATTCGCGAAATGAAGCGCTTCATCAGACGGGTTCACCCAATCAAAAGAGACATTAATGGTTCTGCCTACTTGGGTGATTTACTGGTAACCGCCTACTCACAGTTTAGCCGAAATCGCCAATTTGGTACCATGGTGGGCAAGGGCTACACCATTCGGTCTGCCCAACTGGAGATGAGTATGGTGGCCGAAGGTTATTATGCCACCCGATTGGTAGAGCTCATCCGAAGTGAGTATGAGGTGAAAATGCCGGTGGCCAAGGCCGTTTATCGAATTTTATACGAAGGCCGAGATCCCCAAAAAACCATGGCGCGATTGGCCCAACGCATCCACTAATGGCCATGAAAGAAGCGCAACACATTCCTTTCCACCAAGCCGAGAAACCCTCTGAATCAGAACTTGAAGGCCGTGCAGCCCACTTCCGCCAGCAGATGGAAAGTAGAAGAAGTCTGCGCTTTTTTAGTGATCAAGCTGTACCTGAAAAGGTGATTGAGCACCTTATCATGACCGCGAGTACAGCCCCCTCGGGCGCCAATAAGCAACCTTGGTGGTTTGCGGCTATTTCCAATAGCGATTTAAAAAAACGCATTCGCGCTGCGGCTGAAAAAGAAGAGATGGCGTTCTACTCTGGCAGAGCGCCTGAAGCTTGGCTGAAAGACTTAGAGCCTCTGGGTACTGATGCTTCCAAACCCTTTTTAGAAGAAGCCCCGTGGCTCATAGTGGCTTTCAAACAGAACAAAGGGGCAGACGGGAGCAAGCACTACTACGTTCAAGAATCAGTGGGAATCGCTTGTGGATTTCTCATTGCCGCCATTCATCAAGCAGGCTTGGTAACCCTTACCCATACGCCCAGTCCGATGCAATTTCTGGCTGACATTTTAGAACGCCCAGATTACGAAAAACCCTTTCTGCTGTTACCGGTAGGTTTTGCTGCCGAAAATGCTACAGTTCCTGCGTTGAAGAAAAAGACGCTGGAAGAAGTTTCAGGATTTTATCGCTGAAAGTGCCTTGGCTTGCAAGATGATCATTGATTTTCGATCAAAATCAATCCATCCCAATTCTCGCCATTCATTCATGGTGGAAGTAACTGTTTGCCGACTAGTGCCAATCAGGCTGGCGATGTCTTTGTGGGTCAAGCGATGTTCAATCCACCCCCTTTCATCTTTGGGATGTTGCTGTGCCCACTCCAATAGAAACTCCGCCAAACGCTGCTTCACATCTTTGAAAACCAAGGCCTCTACCCTGCGCTCCAATCGCCTCAATTTCAGTCCAATCAATTTGTGAATCTTCAACGAAAGCGACTGATTGTCTTTCATCAGCTCTTCCATTTCTTCCACTTTTACCGGACAAATCATGGTATCGGCCTCCATGGCCTCTGCTACTTCTTCGCGCAATCCACCTCCCAAAATGGCCAGTTCCCCAAAGAGCTCTCCTCTACCTAAAATATTCAAGACCACCTCTTCTCCTTCGGGGGTGTAACGCAACAGCCGAACCTTTCCATTGGCTATCAAATAAAGCGTAGCGGCAGGGTCTTCTGTGAAATAGATGACCTCCCCGCGCTGATAAGCGCGAAAATGGCCTTGTTGAATGTGATCTCCCAATTTGTGCGGACACATGATTTGGAACAGATTCACATCGTCTAAGTACCAAAATTCACGATCTATTCCTCCTTCATTCATGGTTCAGAACCAAAAGCCCAAGTTCACGTAGGTGTAAATATCAGCATGGTTAGAAGAACCCATCACCGTAAACTGCAAGGGACCTACCGGACTGTCATAGGCATAAGACAAACCATACCCATCAAGTAATACGGAAGTTTGAAAAAGCTGATCGAAGCTCGATTCGAGGGCGCCAAAATTCACTTTCGCAATAAGGTAGTGTTGCGGAACAAACTGCCAATTGAAATCGGCTCCGCCAACAAGGGCGTTTCTACCCACCAACTCCATGAATCGATACCCCACAAAAGGATGAATGTGCTGGATGTAATTCTTTCCGAGCCCCCCCAAGAAGATGTTGTAGGGATAATCGAGGTCTGATCCAATAGTGGTGATCAAGGAACCACGCAAATAGATGTGGCTGCCTTTCCACATCGGCAGCACTTGCAGATAGCGCACATCTAAAACCGAACTTGGGTCGAGCGCTGTATTGTAATCGTCTGTATTGGTAATTACCCGATAGAGCCCTTTGATGGAAAGTCCTTTACTTGGAAAAGCACCTTGATCAAGCAAATCGAGCTCTAGGGTTCCAAAGTAGTTGACGAAATTCTCGTAATAGCTCTCGGGAAATATCTCGCTTTTGGTGGCATTGAGATCTATGCCCTCAATCTGAATTCCTCCTCCAATCAAGAATTTGTCGGCCACCACGCTTTGCAAAGTTCCACTTAAAGAGAAGTCTAGGTACACTTTGGAAGATTCTAACTGCCGATTGGCATACAAACGGGTGAGAAAACGATGGGAGCGAAAGGAGATTCTCAAGGTAGGGATCAAATCGCGATCAACTGTGTAGTCAAGCCAGAATCGCGGGTTGACCCCAATGGCTGCATCTACAGAAAACTTGCTGTTCTTAAAGAGGAGGTTTCGGTGGGTATAGTTGAGCAGTACTGCGGTTTGAAAGTCATCATCGTAATGTAAACCGATGCGGAACTGCTGCATTGAGCTGCGTTCTTTTAAGCGCAGCTTCAGCGAATACCCCGACTGCTGTGAATCGGGAAGCAGCACAAAATCAGCCGTACTGTACAATTGCGAACCCCACAATCGATTCATTCCCTTCACTATAGATCGGTGATCAATTGGAGCGCCTTCTTTAATTCCCATCTTCTGCCGTATGTAGTTAAAAGAGGAAAGATGGGTCACTGGTGTTTCCACACAATGGATGTACAGGCTGTCTCTGCGCGTAGGAATCAAGTGCTTACTCACTTCTTGGCGGCCTTTGATGGCTACCATTTGGCGAATGGCCCCGCGGTATTTAGATGCCTCGCGGTATCCGGCGCTGAAGATGGAGTCTAGCAGCTCGAAGGTGGTTACTCCGGCCTCTGGAATCTCTGGCCGAACAATGAACTCGGCGCTGGCAGAGTCTTTTTGAAAATTGCGGGCATTCACAAATCCGCTGATTTGCTCCAAAATATTGAACACATTGTTCAATTCTTCCCGGCTGTGAAGAATGCTCTGCACATCGCTTCCGATAATCACGTCAATATCTTGGTCTTCCAATAGCCGAAAAGGCAGGTTTTCAATCAAGCCGCCATCAACCAAAATGCGGCCATTGACTTCGTACGGACTGTACAGCGTGGGGAAGGAGCTGGTGGCGCGAAGGGCATCGGGCAAATAACCGGTATCTAGCACTACTGCTTCACCGGTCTCTAGGTCGGTAGCCAAACAAGCAAAGGGAATGGGCAACTCATTAAACTGCCTGATGTGATGGGCCCCGATGGTCAATCGATCGAGTTCATTGATAATTCTTTGACCATAATTGATTCCATTGGGTAAACTGGGTTTACCATTCTCGAACGGGAAGCTCAACAAGTAACGATCTTCGGTACCCTTGTCGAGGAAAGAAAGACTGTTGCGCGGTCGGTCGTTCAAGAGAATAGCGGCCCAATCAATGCGATACATTTCTTCTTGAATCTCCATGGCAGAATAGCCCATAGCATAAAGCGAACCTATTACGCCCCCCATGGAGGTTCCTGCAATAAAATCTGGTTTGAGGCCTTCTTCTTCTAACACCCGCAGCAAGCCTACATGGGCAAGTGCTTTGGCCCCGCCACCGCTCAATACCACACCCACGCGCAGCGAGTCTTGGGCCATCAGTGTGACCGAAAAATAGAAAACGAAAAAGGCGCTAAGATGGATTTTCATCTTGGGCATGAAGGTACTGCAATACCTTTCGAGCTCTTGATAAGCCAACTACTTCGGCCACTTCCTCTTCGCTGGCTTTCCTTAATTGTTCAACACTTCGGAAGGTTTTCAAAAGCTTCTCGGCCGTTTGCGGACCGATGCCTTCAATCTGTTCCAAACTATTCTGCAAAGCGCTTCGGCTTCTGCGATTGCGGTGATGGGTAATGCCAAATCGGTGGGCTTCGTTGCGAAGCTGTTGCAAGATGCGCAGGGTTTCTGACCGTTTGTCGAGATACAACGGAACCGGATCTCCCGGAAAGAACAATTCTTCCAAGCGCTTGGCAATTCCAAGAACGGCTACACGGTCTTGAATACCTAGTTTATAAACGCTTTTGAGTGCGGCGGAGAGCTGCCCCTTACCACCGTCAATCAAAATGAGTTGGGGCAATGATTGTTCCTCATCGAGCAATCGGCGATAACGACGAAAAACCGCCTCTTCCATGGTGGCAAAATCGTCTGGACCTTCCACGGTTTTGACATTAAAATGGCGGTAATCTGATTTGGCTGGCTTTCCATTTCGAAAAACCACACAGGCTGAAACCGCTTCGGTTCCTTGAAAGTTGGAGTTGTCAAAGCACTCAATGTGCCGAGGTTGTTCTTTGAGCCGAAGGTCTTGTTTCATTTGCTCCATTACGCGCTCTACATGCCGATCGGGATCGGTAATTTGCTCGCTCTTCAGCTTTTCCAATCGGAAGTAACGCGCATTTTTAAGGCTCAGTTCTACCAGTCGCTTCTTGTCTCCTCGCTGTGGTACATGCAGTTGCAATCCTTCCAATTCCAATTCCAACTCGTGGCTCATCAGCACCTCTTTGGAGTCTGAATGAAAACGCTGCCGCAGTTCCGGAATGGCCAATGAAAGCAGCTCTGCTTCAGACTCTTCCAATTTTCGTTTGAACTCAATCGTATGGGCGTGAAGAATGGCTCCATCCACCACTTTCAAATAATTTACATAGCCAAATTGGGCATCCACAAGGGCAGAGAACACATCCACATTGGTTATTGAAGGATTGACTACGGTGCTGCGCGCTTGGTAACGGTCTAGCAGTTCTACTTTCTCTTTCAGTTTCTGGGCCTCTTCAAAACGCAGGGCTTCAGATTCTTCTCGCATTCGCTCAGTGAGCATCCGCTTTACCTCCCCCAATTTGCCGGTGATGATTTGTCTGGCCAAAGCCACCTCGTGCATATAGGCTTCCTCACTCTGCAGCGCTTCGCATGGGGCTTTACAATTGCCAATGTGAAACTCTAAACAGCGTTGGTATTTACCTGCTTGAATGGCCTCTTGGCTCAACAACAACTTGCAACTCCTGATCGGATGCACTTGTCTGACCAAGTCCAACACGGCTTTCATCACCTTGACTGAAGCGTATGGCCCAAAGTATTCTGAACCATCATTGATCTTCTTTCGCGTGTAGAAGATGCGAGGAAAACGCTCTTTTTTGATGACAATCCACGGATAGGTTTTGTCGTCTTTCAAATTCACATTGTACCTCGGCTGATGCTCTTTGATAAGACTATTCTCGAGCAACAAGGCTTCCAGTTCATTCTCGGTGATCAGGGTGCGGATGTCGGCAATTTTCTGCACCATTACCCAAGTTCTCCCGTGAGTGTGTTGTTTGGTGAAGTAAGAAGAAACACGCTTCTTCAGGCTCTTGGCCTTGCCGATGTACAAAATACGCCCGTCTTTGTCGAGGTGCTGATAAACCCCCGGCTTGTCTGGAAGTGTTTTGAGAATGTTCTGTAGGTGCTCAGAAGCCATTTCACAAAGATACCCGCCAACTCCACCCCCGCTTCATTGAGCAGGCTTGCTTTCCTTTGTTGTACAAAATCTGAGTTCATGAAGGTTCTTCTTTTAGGCAGTGGCGGACGAGAACATGCGCTGGCATTGAAAATTCGCGAAAGTGCATCTTGTACCGCCTTGTTCATCGCTCCCGGCAATCCCGGAACTGCCCAATGTGGAATCAATGTTTCGCTTGATTTTAATGACCGTTCCCAGTTGCATTCGTTCTTAGACCGTGAAAACATCGACCTGATTGTGGCCGGACCTGAGCAGCCTTTGGTAGACGGACTGGCGGATGACTTGCGGGCGATGGGCGCTTTAGATCATCGGGTGTTTTTTGGTCCGGGTGCCTCTGGCGCTCGATTGGAAGGCAGCAAGCGCTTCGCGAAAGCCTTCATGATGCGCCACCAAATTCCAACTGCTGCTTACGCCAGCTTTAATCGCTCCGAGGCCCAGGCAGCGGCAGATTATTTGAAAAAAATGCGCGCTCCTTACGTGATTAAAGCAGACGGATTGGCCGCTGGAAAAGGAGTGATCATCACCCGTTCTCTATCGGAAGCGCAAGAGGTATTGAAAGAACTGTTTGATGGTAGTTTGGGCGATGCCGGACAGACCGTAGTGTTCGAAGAATTTCTTGATGGTGTGGAATTCAGCGTATTTGTAATGACCAATGGGGAAGCGCTTATTTGGTTGCCCGAGGCAAAGGATTACAAACGCATTGGTGAAGGGGATACTGGACCCAATACCGGTGGTATGGGCAGCCTGAGTCCGGTACCTTTTGTGAACCAAGAATTGATGCAGAAAGTGAATGTTCGCATTGTTCAGCCCACCTTGAAAGGCTTGCAAGAAGAGGGCATCCCTTACCTCGGTTTTATTTTCTTCGGATTGATTCTGGTGAACGGAGAACCCTATGTGATTGAGTACAATGCGCGCATGGGCGACCCGGAAACGCAATCTGTTATGCCGCGTGTTCAAGGAGATTTTGTTGAGGCCATGTGGAATTTAGGAAAGGGATTGCCCTGTCAGGCCCTGCCTATCGATTCAATGGCTTCCGCTTCTGTGGTTTTGGTTGCGGAAGGCTATCCCGGCGCTTATGAAAAGGGGAAAGAAATTGAAGTAGCTGCACTCAATGAGGTGCATCTGCTTCACGCTGGTACAGCAGAGAAAGATGGAAAACTCATTACCAATGGCGGACGGGTGATGGCGATCAATGCCAAGGCACATTCAGTAAACGATTGCCTAAGGATGATTTACAGCCAAACAGATCAAGTACACTTCGAAGGGAAGCGTTTTAGAAGAGATATCGGCAAGGATGTGGGGGCGCTTTAACGCTCGCCGGCGCGCTGGTGCTTGCGCATCTGACCCATCCAGTAGAAAAAATAACCAGTGATGATCAGGATGAACAAAATGTTGGGGAGGTTGCCAAGCACGGGAAGAATGGTGAATGTCCACTCAAAAAGATCGCCTAGCGCGTACCAAAAGTCATTCATGGTCTTACTTTTTACCAGCGAAGCAAAGGTATTCAAATAGGTGCTGTCTCAAATCTTTAAAAACGTATGGGCGTCTTTTTTAGCGCTCTTTTGCCTCTTCTTGCTTCACAGCTGGTGGAACAAGTCTATTTATACAGAGGCCATCTTTTTTGAAAGCACTACCCAGTGGCCGGTTTTTTTGCTCTTGTTCACCCGGGCATTGGCCCTCACTTTGGTGGTCACCCTTTGGTCTGAAGTATTTCGGCAGCAGCTTTTGAGTGCGGGAAACCGTTACACCGGACTGATTTACGGAATGATCTTATTGGTGGTGCTCAACCGCTTTTGGATTGCACAAGAACTTCTCTCGCTCATTATCGTGACGCTGATGATGCGGCGCGTTATGAGCAGCACAGAGGTGCTAAATCCGTCACCGCCCATGTTTGAAGCCGGTCTGCTTGTGGCCTTGGCTGGATTGATAGACGTTCACTATTTGTTATTGCTCTTTCCGCTAATACTGGCCAATCTCTTTTTAGGAAGGGTAGGACTACGGATTCAATTGGTTCCCATTTTTGGTATTGGCAGCAGTGTGTGGATCTTGTGGGCACTGGCTGATTTAACTGGTCAGAAACCAGGAAAGATCAATGATGTTGGCGAATGGCTTTCTTCCCCTTCATCGCATTTGGCCATCGAAGGATTTGCCTTTTCTTTTTGGCAAATAGCCCTCATCCCGGCCGTTTGGATAGCCTATACCGGCTTTAGAAGGGAATGGTCACAATCACGTGCCGTAGAACGCCAAATTCTTCAATTACTCTTCTGGGAAATGATCCTTTTTTTCTTTCTGGGTTTGTTGCCATTTGCTGGCGGCAGCCTGTGGTGGAGCATTTCAGCCATGCCATTTAGTCTTCTGGCTGCCAAATCATTAGGGGGAGTTAAGAAGGCTTGGCTTCGCGAATTATGGGTGCTTGCTTTATTGTGCATTCCTATTTTACATCTCTTGTTGATTGGCTTATCAGACTAAAGGTCAATCACCTATCTTTGCACCCCTTAAATTCAGCCGAATTTTGGCCAAGGCGCTATCTGAGTACGGAATTTCCTTTACAGGATTGTCTGTGGGCAACCATATCTTCCAATATGTGTTGGAGGATGCGTTCATGGAAAATTTTCCTGAACAGGAATTCTGCAAATTGAGGGTAGAAGCCGCTGTGAAACTGGAGAAGAAGGTCAATCTTTCCATGGAATTAGACATTCAGTTGTCTGGTTTCGTAGAAGTGAGATGTGACCGAAGCGACAGACCCTTTGACCTCTCTGTTGAGGCCAATCGATTTGTGGTGGTGCATTTTGGAGATGCCTTCAACAATGACGATGATGAGTTGCTAATCATCCCCCACGGAGAACACGAACTCAATGTAGCCCAGTTGATTTACGAATCATTTGTACAGTCTATTCCGCTCAAAAAACTCTACCCCGGAACGGAAGAAGAAGAACCGGAGTATTACAGTAGTTCATCTGAAGAAGATGAGACCCCCGACCCTCGATGGGCGGGATTAAACTCACTTAAACAATCACACGCAGAGTAAGCCATGGCACATCCCAAACGCCGCCAATCCACTACCCGTCGCGACAAGCGCCGTACCCACTACAAGGCTACAGTACCTACTATTGCTGTTTGCCCTACTACCGGTGATGCCCAATTGTACCACCGCGCCTACTGGCACGAGGGCAAATTGTACTACAAAGGAAGAGTTGTAGTAGACAAAGACGCTGAGGTTAGCGAAGCCTAAGTCAATCACCCTACGGTGAAATAAACATTCAGGAATTGATCGAGAAGTACTCGGTCAATTCTCTGTATTTTCACCTGCTTAACAATGACCATGGGCCCAGTCAGATCAGCCATCACCTCCGTAGGTGGGTACGTACCCGATTACGTTCTCACCAACGAGATGTTGGAAGAGATGGTAGACACCTCGGATGAGTGGATTACCAGCCGAACCGGAATCAAACAGCGTAGAATTCTCAAAGGAGAAGGCCGAGGCACCTCAGAAATGTTGGTTCATGCGGCACAAGAAGCGCTCGCCAAACGAGGGGTAGATCCAGCGGAAATAGATTTGGTACTGGCTTGCACCATCACGCCAGATATTTTAGTGGCTTCTACAGCCGCCAAGGTCGCTGATCTCATCGGCGCAAAAAAAGCAGCAGCCTTTGACCTCCAAGCGGCTTGTACTGGATTTATCTACGGATTGACCACGGCCAGCCAGTTCATTCAAACGGGAATGTACAAGAAGGTTTTGGTGGTTGCCGGTGATAAGATGTCGTCTATTCTAGACTATACAGATCGCACCACCTGCGTAATCTTCGGAGATGGCGCCGGTGCGGTATTGCTAGAACCCAATGAGGAAGGGCTGGGTCTTCAAGATAGTATTTTGAGAAGCGATGGGTCAGGCAGACAATACCTTTACATAAAAGGAGGTGGTTCTATGTACCCCCCTAGCGCCAAAACCGTAGAAGGGAGAGAACACTATGTGCACCAAGAAGGGCAGCAAGTTTTCAAATTTGCGGTGACCAATATGGCACAGGTAAGCGAAGAGATAATGAAGAGAAACCAACTCAACGGAGATGACGTAAGTTGGCTAGTGCCTCATCAAGCGAACAAACGAATTATTGATGCTACTTCGCACCGAATGAACTTGAATGCAGAGCGGGTTATGATGAACATTGACCGCTATGGAAACACAACAAATGGTACTTTACCCCTTTGTCTTTGGGATTATGAGCAGCAGCTCAGAAAAGGAGACAAGCTCATTTTTGCCGCTTTTGGCGGTGGATTTACTTGGGGTTCAGCATATCTCACTTGGGCGTACGATCCCAGCTGAGAATGTATAGATTTGTTTTAAACAGCTCGACGGATGGATATCAAAGAGATTCAGAATCTCATTCGCTTTGTGGCCAAGTCAGGTGCCACCGAAGTGAATTTGGAAACGGAAGAGTTCAAGATCACCATTAAAACTTCTCCCGAACACGCGGGGAACTTTAGTGATCAAGCCGTAGTACAACATGTGGCACAGGTAATTCCGGCCCCCATGGCGGCTGCGCCACAAGCAGTAGCAACACCGGCTCCAGCAGCAGCTCCGGCAAAAGAGGCCCCAGATAGTGGCAGCGACAGTGACCGTTATATTGCGGTGCGCAGCCCTATGATTGGCACCATGTACCGCCGCCCGTCTCCTGATAAAGATGCTTTTATTTCTGTAGGAGATGATATCAAGGTGGGCGATGTGGTTTGCATCATTGAAGCCATGAAACTCTTCAACGAAATTGAATCTGAAGTAAGCGGGAAAGTGGTCAAGGTATTGGTAGATGACCAAACACCTGTAGAGTATGACCAACCCCTGTTTCTGGTCGATCCGTCGTAAAACAGGCCAAAAAACCGCCTATGTTCAAGAAGATACTCATCGCCAACCGCGGCGAGATCGCCCTGCGCATTATCCGCACTTGTCGGGAAATGGGCATCCGCACCGTGGCCGTATACTCCACAGCTGACGCCGATAGCCTTCATGTGCGTTTTGCCGATGAAGCCGTATGCATAGGCCCACCTCCTTCCAGAGACTCCTATCTCAATATTCCGCGCATCATGGCCGCTGCGGAGATCACCAACTCAGATGCCATTCACCCAGGTTATGGCTTTCTTTCTGAAAATGCGCGCTTCTCTCGCATTTGCCAAGAAAACGGGGTAAAATTCATCGGTGCTACTCCCGAACAGATCGAGCAAATGGGCGACAAGGCCACGGCCAAAGCCACCATGATCAAAGCCGGTGTGCCTTGCATTCCAGGTTCTGAAGGACTGCTCACCAGCGTGGAAGAAGCCGAGAAACTGGCCGATAAAATTGGCTATCCAGTGATGCTGAAAGCTACTGCCGGCGGCGGCGGTCGAGGTATGCGGGCTGTGTTTAAGAAGGAAGATTTGGGAAAAGCCTTCGAAACCGCCAGCGCCGAAGCGGGTGCCGCTTTTGGCAACAATGGGATGTATATGGAAAAACTGATTCTCGAGCCTCGGCATATCGAGATTCAGGTGGTGGGAGACCAGTATGGCAAAGTGTGCCACCTGTCTGAAAGAGACTGCTCTATTCAACGGAGGCACCAAAAACTCACCGAAGAAACGCCATCACCTTTTATGACGCCCAAATTGCGCAGTGCAATGGGTAAGGCGGCCATCAAAGCGTCTAAAGCCATTAACTACGAAGGCGCAGGAACCGTAGAATTTTTGGTAGATAAAGACCGAAATTTCTACTTCATGGAGATGAATACGCGCATTCAAGTAGAGCATCCAATTACGGAACAGGTAATTGACTACGACTTGATTCGCGAGCAGATCAAAGTGGCTGCAGGGGTTCCTATCTCTGGGAAAAACTACGAGCCCAACCTTCACTCCATCGAATGTCGCATCAATGCGGAAGACCCGTACAATGAATTCCGTCCTTCACCCGGCGTCATCACCAGCTTTCATGCGCCCGGTGGCCACGGTGTGCGCTTAGACACCCATGTGTATGCTGGTTACACCATTCCGCCGCATTATGATTCTATGATTGCCAAGCTCATCACCACGGCACAAACCCGTGAAGAGGCCATTGATAAAATGCGTCGTGCCTTGGATGAGTTTGTGATAGAAGGCATCAAAACTACCATTCCTTTCCATCGCCAATTGATGGATGACCCCCATTATTTGGAGGGCAATTACACCACCAAATTCATGGAAACTTTTCAGTTGAAATAAACCTGATTTTCCTGAACGGTTCAATTACAAAGAAGCCGTCTCCATACGGGGGCGGCTTTTCTGTTTAGTGAATCTCCCAGTGATTCTCACCCTCCAACAGCCGATCTAGGTCACCGCTGCCCTTGGCTTTCACCGCTCGGGTAAACTGCTTTTCGAGCTCTTCTTCGTATATCGGACGATCTTCTTGATACAACACGCCAAAAGGCCTCGGACGATGCCCTTCATTGTGGGCTGAATCAAACAATCTGCTAAGCAAATGGGCCTTGTAGGGGTCTGATGAATCATGCTTCCACCAGTGGTCTTCCGCCACTTCTTCTAGCGGCTTTGCTACAGCTCTTCCCTGTTCAATCACCATCACGCGCTTGCCTTCGGCTGTTCCAAAGATCAATGGCTCGCCTTCCGTGAGCATCAACACATTGTTGTCTTTGCTTTTCTTGTCTGAATACGGCTCAAAAGCACCATCATTGAACACATTACAATTCTGGTAAATCTCCACCAATGAAGTGCCTTTGTGTTTATTGGCCGCCAAAAGCACCTCGCGCAATTGCTTGGGATCTCGATCTAATCCTCTGGCCACAAAGGTGGCATCAGCGCCCAAGGCCAAGGCAAGCGGATTGAATGGGTGGTCTATGGTTCCCCACGGACTTGATTTGGTGTTTTTGCCCAATTCTGAAGTAGGACTGTATTGCCCCTTGGTGAGGCCATAAATCTCATTGTTGAAAAGCAGGATGTTCACGTCCAAATTGCGCCTCAACAAGTGAATCAAATGGTTGCCCCCAATGCTCAATCCATCTCCATCACCAGTGATGATCCACACGCTCAGTTCTTTACGCATCATTTTTAAGCCTGATGCGATGGCGGTGGCCCTTCCATGAATACTGTGCATTCCGTAGGTATTCATGTAGTAAGGAAAGCGAGAAGAACAACCAATTCCAGAGATGAATACCACGTTTTCGCGTGGCACTCCAATCTCTGGCATGATAGATTGGACCTGCTTTAGAATACTGTAATCTCCGCATCCCGGGCACCACCTCACATCTTGGTCTGTGGCGAAGTCTTTGGCGGTCAATAAAGCGGTTTCCATGCTGATTAGGCCTTTAAAATTTCAAGTGCGCGCTCTTCAATCTCAGCGGCCAAAAATGGAAGCCCCTTCACCTTGTGCAGTCCTTCCGCAGGAATTCCGAATTGGTCTCTGATGAAGTGTAGCAGTTGGCCCGCGTTGAGTTCCGGTATTAAGACATGCTCAAATTGTTGAAGGAGTTCACCCAAATTGGCTGGGAACGGATGCACATACCGCAGGTGGGCATGTGCCACACTCATGCCTGCTGAGGTGAGATTTTCAGCGGCCGTACGAATGGCTCCATAAGTTGATCCCCAACCGAGCAGGAGGAGTTCTCCTGTTTGCGGTCCACATTCTATTTCCTGTGAAGGAACATAATGGGCAATTGCATCCACCTTGGCTTTTCGGGCCATCACCATGAGTTGGTGATTTTCTGGATCATAGCTGACATTGCCTGTATCAGCCTGTTTCTCCAGTCCGCCCACGCGGTGTTCCAAGCCAGCTGTTCCTGGAATGGCCCATCTACGCACTCCTCTTTCATCTCTTTTGTACGGAAGGTATTCTGCCGCTCCCCATTCCGCAAAAGGCGGGTTGATCTCTGCCAGTGCATCTGCCTTTGGAAAGCGCCATGGCTCTGCTCCGTTGGCGATATAGCCATCAGACAACACCATCACCGGGGTCATGTGTTCGATGGCGATACGACAAGCTTCAAAGGCTACTTCAAAGGCATCACTGGGCGATGCACAAGCCAAAACGGGCATAGGTGCTTCGCCATTTCTTCCATAGATGGCTTGAAACAGATCTGACTGTTCTGTTTTGGTGGGAAGTCCGGTACTGGGTCCTCCGCGCTGTACGTTCACTACAACTAGGGGAAGCTCCAGCATGATGGCCAATCCAATACCCTCTGCCTTCAGCGCGATGCCCGGACCAGAAGAAGCAGTAGCGGCCAATGCGCCGCCAAAAGACGCACCAATGGCTGATGTTACTGCAGCGATCTCATCTTCTGCCTGAAAGGTGCGCACCCCAAAGTTTTTATGCTTAGACAATTCATGCAAAATGTCAGAAGCCGGGGTAATGGGGTAGCCTGCGTAGAAAAGATTGAGCCCTGATTTTACGGATGCCGCCAATAGGCCTGCAGCCAAAGCCTCATTGCCCATCACATTTCGGTATTTGCCTGGCGGAAGCTTGGCCGGTTCTACCTGAAATCGATTGCTGAAGATTTCGGCTGTTTCGCCATAATGATAACCCGCTTTAAGCACGGCCAAATTGGCATCTCGAACATCGGGTTTCTTGGCAAAGCGCTTTTCTATGAAGTCAATGCTGGGCTGAATGTTTCGGTTGTACAACCAATACACCAAGCCCAAGGTGAACATATTCTTTGCTCGGTCTTGGTCACGGGTGCTCAGTCCGCTGTCTTTCAAGGCCTCACGGGTAAGCTTGGTGATCTCTACTTCAATCACTTCGCATCCCCTATCTCTGGCTTCTTGGAGCAAATCGCGATGCTCATCAAGACCGGCCAAGCGCAAATTGCGTTTGTCAAAACCATTCACGTTGGCCACAATAATGCCCCGTGGCTTGAGCTCATCGAGGTTTTTGATCAGGGCGGCGGCGTTCATGGCCACCAATGTATCTGCCTTGCCCCCGGGAGTATAAACTTCTACACTGCCAAAGTTGATTTTGAATCCCGAAACACCTGAAACAGTTCCGGCCGGAGCGCGAATTTCTGCCGGGAAATCTGGGAAAGTGCTGAGGTCATTGCCGTGAATGGCAGATGTGTTCGAAAACTGAAAGCCGGTCAATTGCATGCCATCCCCAGAGTCTCCTGCAAAAAGGATGGTGGCCTTTTGTATGGAGGTCTCGCTCATGCCTGACGGGCTTGGGTATGCAATTCAATGACACTTATTACTTCCGGTGCGTATTTCTTTATGGTCATTTCCACCCCATTCTTCAAGGTGAGTTGGTTCACTTTACAGCCAATGCAATTGCCGTGGAGTTGCACCTCAACATTTCCAGCATCATCAAGATGAACCAAACTAATATCGCCGCCGTCAGACCGCAAGAACGGACGGATTTCATCCAATGCTTTCTCTACCCTCGCTCTTAAATCTGAATTCTTTTTCATGCTTTTGGTTTTACCGCGGCACATCCGGCCATGGTGGTAATTCTCACAATTTCTGTTGGGGGTAGTTGATCATTGCGATGCACCACTTCTTCTACCGTTCTTCTCGCCATTTCAATAAAGGCATCACTTACTGCTGAGCCCTCTTGCAAAATGGCCGGACGCCCTACATCTCCAGCCTCTCGAATACTTTGCACCAATGGAATTTCACCCAAGAATGGGGTGTTCAGCTCCTCCGCCAAGTGCTTAGCGCCATCTTGACCAAAGATGTAGTATTTGTTGTCTGGTAATTCGGGTGGACTGAAATACGCCATGTTTTCTACAATGCCCAAAACCGGAACATTGATAGAATCTAATCTGAACATGGCCACCCCTTTGCGCGCATCTGCCAGGGCGATAGGTTGCGGGGTGCTCACTACCAAGGCTCCGGTAACGGGTACTGCCTGCACCAAAGAGAGGTGGATATCACTTGTGCCGGGCGGCAGATCGATGATAAGAAAATCCAACTCACCCCAGTGGGCATCTCTGATCAACTGGTTGAGGGCTTTGGTAGCCATTGGGCCTCGCCATACCACAGCTTGATTGGCCCCTGCAAAAAAGCCAATGGAAAGCAGCTTCACTCCGTAGCTCTGAACAGGATCCATTTTTCGGATCCCATCTACCTCAATACTGGCTGGTTTCTCGTGGGCTACATCAAACATCATGGGCATACTAGGACCGTAGATATCGGCATCTACCAGTCCTACTTTGAAGCCCATATTGGCCAATGCAACGGCCAAATTGGCTGTAACAGTTGATTTACCAACTCCTCCTTTTCCGCTGGCCACCGCAATAATATTCTGCACCCCGGGAAGGGCTGGGCCCTTTAGTTGAGGCTCTTCGTGGCGGGTTTCAGGAACTTGAATGCGCACCTTCACCTTGGCCTTTGGGTACACTCGATCTTGAATGGCTTTAATGACCTCAACCTCTAGCTTCTTCTTTACGGCCAGTGCAGCGGATGAGCAATACACATCTAGTTCTACTTCTTCGCCAAAAACTTGCACATTCTTAACGTGACCTTCTTCAACTACAGACTTATTGGAGTTATGGGCTTTTACCGAATCCAAGGCCTGTATGATTTCCTGTTTTTTCATTGATTCAAAATTAGTTGACACCCGCTAGCGGGGAAGTGCGTCATCACACAAAGTCGTCACGGCTTAACCAATCTGATGGATCCCAAAAATGCTGTTGAAAGTTTTGAATTTGATCATCAATCACTTCAATGCCTTCTGAACGCAGCAAGTCTTCCATCAAGGTGAGTCCGCCAAAGTGGTGCTTGCCCGTGAGCAGGCCATTTCTGTTAACCACCCGATGGGCAGGAACATCAGGCTGGCTATGAGAAGCATTCATGGCATAGCCCACGGTGCGGGCCGCACCTGGCGATCCCAAAAAAGAAGCAATAGCTCCGTAGCTGCATACTTTTCCCGGTGGAATGGCGCGAACAACGGCATATACCCTTTGGTAAAAATCACTGCTCATGGTCAAATCCGAACTCAAGATAGGTAATGGCCTTTCCCTTCTCGCGAAATAAACCTTCGTAGTGGGTTCTCACTTGATGCAAATCAGACGTTTGATCGAGCAGCTGTCTGTCGATGTCATAAAAGGCCCTGTACACCGGCAACCCCATCATTTCCACCACCCCTTGGGTATAGCCATGTAGGAATTCACTATCGGTTTTTAATTTGATTCGGCCTCCTGGTCGAAGAATTTTCTGATAGCGCTCCAAAAAATCAGGATGGGTTAGCCGATGCTTTCCCCTTTTGTACTTGATCTGGGGATCGGGGAAGGTGATCCAGATTTCATCTACTTCTTGGAAGCCAAAGGCCCGATCGATCAACTCAATCTGACAACGCAAAAAGGCTGCATTGTGCAAAGACTCTTCTACGGCGGTTTTTGCGCCCCTCCACAAACGAGCCCCTTTGATATCTACGCCTATAAAATGCCGTTCCGGATGCCGCTTTGCCAGCGCCACGGTATACTCGCCCTTGCCACAACCGAGCTCTAGGGTAATGGGCTGTTCGCGCTGAAAAATGGTTTCGTTCCAGTTCCCTTTCAGCTTCCACTCTTCTATGAGCGCTGCCCGGCTTGGTTCCACCACATGGTGGAAAGACTTGTTCTCTTCAAACCTACGGAGCTTGGTTCTTGACATGTCTACAATCCTACCATTTCAAAACGCGCATAGCCCCTTTCACCTGCGTCATTGTAATAATCTAGAAAGCGCAATTTGAAGTAGCCAGCCGTTCCTGCATCAATCACATAGATGCGTTCAGGTTCAATCAAGTAGCGCATCAAATCAAAATCATAGCGCTTCCAATCGTAGCCGATGCTATTTTCATCAGGAGAAAGCGTAGTATTTAAGGCATCTGACAGCTGAAAGGACTCCCAAGCCACACCTTCTACAAGTTGGGCGCGAAGCCTTTCCCCATCAAACAAAACACCACGTACCAAATAAGCCAGGGTATCTCCTGCCGTGGTGAGGTCGAAATCTGTGTACTGTGAAAAACACAGATGCCAATCGTCTCGAGGAGGTTCAAAATTGAGAGATTGGTGCTGAAACAGATTGTACATCACCCGGCGGTAGCCATCTTGCCGCTGCACTTCTGCCCAATACACCGCACTTCCATCCAGTGGTCCGTAGCGAAAACGATAGCCATTGGCATCGTAGCTGTGCAGCTGTATTTTCCAGAAAGGAAGTCTGTTTAGATCGGCATCGTAGCCAAGGTCTATCACAAAAATTTCGCGATTCACAGCTCCATTGGCCATGAACATCCCTTTCAAGGCGGTCTTCTGGGCATCGCCATCAGGATAGTCGTAGCGCCAGCGAATGCCCCCTATGGTATCTGTGATAGCCGTATAGTTCGTGTCGCCCGCAGGCTTCGCAAACATAAAATTGAAGCTGTTCAGATAAATGGCCGTGTCGCTCTCATCAGAACTAAAAGCCAGGTGAAAGCCATCTCGGTCTGAAGTCTGTACAAAGGCTCCGGTATTCAGATTGAAATACAAGGTACTTCTATAGTCTACTCCCATACCGGCCGTCAGCAATCCTTCGGGAGCGGCGGGCATTGGTTGCTCTGCCTTTTCACAAGCCATGAGCAACAAACTCGTTGCACCCACTATGCATGCTAATGCCCTCACAAGGTCCATTTTAAACTGGTGAAAATGCTTCTACCCCAAGCCATAGGAACAGGGCCGCCACCGCTGTGAACACCAGCCACCCCAGTGCTTGCTAAGTTTTGCACATCAAATAAATTTCTACCGCCCACGGTCAAAGTCAAGCGGTCTTTCCACAGTTGTTGGGTAGCGGAGATGTCTAACCAGTGAAAGTCACTTATGCTGGCCAATTCCACGCTATTTCCAGGCAAGGTGAGTTGAGGGGTTCGGCCAGAATATTTGTAATTCATCGAAAAGCCAAATCGTTTGGAGGGGCGCCAATATTCAAAGCCTAGGCGTATTTCGGGACTCTCGAAAGTGGCCCGTTCTTGGTCGAGCTGATAGGCCTGAAAGAGGTAAGACGCTCCTGCCATGAACTGAAAGTCAGGGTGTATAGAATAAGTAGCCTCCAGCTGTGCCCCGGCTGTGGTGGCTTCACTGATATTCACATAACTAAAGCGGCTGCCTTCTACCTGTGCCAGTTCAATCATATTGTCGAGTTGGTTGAAAAAGACGCCCGGTTTGATGCGCACACTGTGCACCCCGCGACGGCTTTGGGTTTTCCATTCTAAAGAAGCGTCTGCGTGGTGAGCGTACTCGGCTTGGAGGTTGGGGTTTCCTACAATATTGTGGTTGGCATCAATGAATTCTATGTGCAATTCTTTGATGGTTGGTGCGCGAAAACCGCGTGCGTAAGAAGAACGGAATTGCCATGTTTTATTGGGGGTCCATGAAAAATGCATAGACGGAACCGGTTGGGCGGTGTAGGCTGAATTATAGCTCAAGCGCATTCCGGGTTGCACGGTCACACTCTCCAAAGGTTTCCATTGCAAGCTGCCGAAGAGTGCATAATCGCCAATGGCTTGGTATCCATTAGCGATGCGTTTTCCTCCACCTGTTTCATAGCTGAGTTCGTAGCCCAACTGATAATTCCAGGGCGATTTTTCTTTGGTAGAGCTCCAAGTACCCCTTGAAATAAACAAGGAAGAAAAGGTGGTGTCATGCGGCGTAGGGTCTGGATTGATCTCTTGGATAACATTGACCAAATCGCGGTTATACTGCACATTGTCTCTTCTGAACCAATTGTAGGCTGCCATCACTTCTAAACGATGGGTTTTATTAAAGTCGCGATCTACTCGCAATTGGTTGTCCAATCGATAGGTGGTAAACCAGTTGTCAAAAGCGTAATTGGAGTACGCACTTCTTCGATCTCCTTTGTCTTTGATCAACTCTTCAAAGGCCCTCAGCTCATAGTGGAGATTCCAAACACCTAATTTGCGTTGGTAGGCTGCTCGCCCGAAGAGCTGCTCTTTCTGGTTCCACTGCAGATCGCGCTGACCATGTTCTTCGGGGCTCCATCCATCAAAGAAGTTTCGCCCTCCACTCAAGATCAAGTGCTGCTGTCCTTTGAGCGGAACTTGCAGTTGTCCATCCACATTATAAACCCCCACTGACTCATAGAATGCGCGGACTGAAGCTGCCCATTCTTTCTTCTTTGGTTTCCGGGTGATGAGGTTGATGGCACCGGCCAGGGCATTGGAGCCGTAGTTGACCGAGACAGGCCCTTCTACAATTTCCACTCGCTCGATGTCTTGCAAATTGATTTGGTTGAGATCAATATTGCCATCGAGCCTTCCGATCATAGGCACCCCATCAATCAAGATCTTCACATTCTGGCCAGAGAGACCTTGCATGCTCATTCCGGTGCCTAAAACGCCATCGGTTTGCAGGCGGATGTTGAGCTGGTCATTGAGCAATTGGCTCAAGTTTACGGCCCCCTTGTTCTCGATGGTTTCTTGATCGATGATGCGAACAGCCATCACAGATTCCTCGGCCTTGGTGGGCAGATATTGGGCGGTGACCACCACATCGCTGAGCTCAAAATCTCCTCGTTGCAGGGCTATTCGTTTCGGAATGCCTGGAAGAAGCGTGTCTTGGCGGGTTTCATACCCTACAAAAGTGATGAGTACCGGTACGGCGGCCGTACTAGAGATGCTTACCTTGCCGTTGAGGTCGGTCACAAAAAGCTCTCGTCCTTCGGGCAAATCTGCTATCACATGGGCATATTCAATGGCCTGGCCCTTGTCGGCATCTACCACTTGCACTTCCACCAATTGGCCAAATAGCCACGAGGGGTGTAAAATGGATAACGCCAATCCTAAGAGCGCAAGGGGCTTTCTCATTAGCGAATGAGGATGCGGCTGTTAAAGCGTTCACTACCGTGCTGCAGTTCCACCTGGTAGGTTCCGGTGGGCAGAGTAGACAGGTCAAGCTCTAGAAAATCATTTCCTTCGGCAATGGTCTGCACTTCTTTCACAAGGCGACCGTTGAGATCGGTCAGGCGAAGCACAACGGCACCGTTCATCCCGCCTAATGGAACGCGCACCCGATCGATAACCGGATTGGGATAAGGCAGCCAAGCCGTGGCCATTGGCTCATCTACACCAATGCTTTGTGCCGGACTTTGGGTAAAATCAATTTGTCCATTTCCGCTACCACCAAATCCGGTGAACGTCAGGTGGTACACTCCGCCTGAACGGCTGCTTACGAAATAAGACAATGAGTCAACAATACTCCAGGTGAAGGTGGCATTGTCAAAGCTCTTCCAATCTGAGCCAATGGTGCTGATGTCTTCGTCGCTCAGCGTATAGTTGACTGAATCTGCTGCTGAAACCATGGCGCCACGCACCTCAGCTGTTTGAACCCCTAGGTTAGACTGAATGCCACTCACGATGTAATGAAACACCATGGGTCCTGCTGGAATTTCAATGTCATACCTACGAGCGATGAGATCCCAAGTGGATGAAAGCGGCTCGCGATCAAGAAACTGATCATCTAATAGGTTATAGTAGAAGAAATTCTTTCCGGCATAGTCTGTTTTAATCGCTGAACGGGTAATCTCGTTGCTCCCATCGAGATTGGCCAAGCGGAAGGTGAAGGTTTGGTTGGAGGCCCCCATTTCTTCTACAAAGAATTTGCGGAAACTCCCATCGGCTAATTCTATCACGAAAATGCGTGTGCCGTTTACGTTATGGGTGATTTGATTGTATTCGCCCCAACCGTAGTCTGGATGGTTCACTCCCAAATTGGCAAAAGCGCCCAAAGCCCAGTCTGCCGAAGAATTGTGCAATTCTTGCGCGTGCATTCCGGTGGTGTCTAGGGTGCTCCAATCGTTGGCATTGTTAGAGGCCAAATAGGCCTTGACCCCAGCAGACTCATTGATCATAATGCTGGCATCAATTGGTCTTACCGTGAATGCCAAGTGCCAGTTTTGCGCAGGCTCTGATTTAATGAGACCACCTGGCAATGAATAGTAGAGGTCATTGGCGTAGCCAGCTCCCATGCTGATGGAGACAGGCTGTTGGCTGAAAAGTGAGAAAGAAATGCCGCACATTAGCAGCAGAGAGGCGTTCAATCGCTTCATTTGTTGAGGAGTTGTTACTCTTTATTTAGACTGGTTCTAAAGAAGGGGCAAATATAGTCTTCAGCCGATGGCGGCAAAACTAGATGGGCAGCTTGGTGTGTGATATGACGGAAATCAGAAAAGGAGCGCGCATTGCCTATGGCATTCTCGATTGGGGATTGGGCCATGCCACCCGATCTATTCCATTGATTCAAGCGCTGCTTCAGCATGATTGCGAGGTGCATATTGCCTCCTCGGGAAGTGCTTTGAAGTTGATGGCCAAAGAGTTTCCGGAACTGCCTTTTCACGCATTACCTGCTTATGACATTCACTACAAATACCAACCCTTTTGGTGGGGAATGGTTCGGCAGCTTCCCAAAATTTACAAGGCCTTTGCGCAAGAGCATCAGCAGCTGTTGAATTGGACCCAGCAGATGCACTTTTCCACCATTATTTCAGACAATCGATTGGGTTTTTACCACCCTGATATCCCGTCGATCTACCTCACCCACCAGCTGCAATTAGAACTGGGTGTTTGGTCGGGAATAGCCACCCAGATGCACCGGCATTTTATGCAGCAGTTCCAATCGGTTTGGGTGCCTGATTCAAAAAGTCAATCCTTGGCAGGCAAGTTGGCTTCTCCCAGGGCAAAGGGCCTTCCGCCTACCCAATACATTGGCCATCCCTCGCGACTGCCCGATCTAGGGGATGCTGTTCCAGAAGACGGTCCTATTCTATTGCTGCTTTCTGGGCCTGAGCCCCAACGTAGTCGCTGGGAAAAATGGCTTTATGAGCAGGCCTCGACTTTGTCCAAATGGCAGTTCGTATTGGTCAGAGGTCGCATAGACGCCCCCATCTTGCCCTCTAAAAAGCACATCCAGGTGGAGAATTTGGTGAATGGGGAACGTTTGCACGAGTTATTGAAAGCCTCCAGGCTGGTGGTTGCGCGATCAGGCTATTCCACCCTACTCGATCTATCGCGGGTCAATAGACCGTTGGTGGCTGTTCCCACACCAGGTCAAGGAGAACAAGAATATTTGGCGCGCTGGCATGCCGAGCAGCGGCACCTCATTTTAGGAAAACAAGGCGAAGGCTATTTAATGGATATGATTGAAAGCGGATTGAACTTCCCGGGTCGATTGCCACAAGCACAGCCTATTGGCTTGCCCTTGCAACATTAACGCGCCTTGCGGAGGGTGAAGGAAAAGGTAGAACCCACATTTTCAGCACTTCTCACATTGATACTCTGTTTGTGGGCCTCCACAATGTGTTTCACAATGGCCAGTCCCAAACCCGAGCCGCCTGCATCACGCGCCCTACTTTTATCTACGCGGTAAAAGCGTTCAAAAACCCTTGGAATGTCTTTTTCCGGAATGCCCAGTCCGTTGTCGCTCACTTCCACCAAGATATTCTCATGCATATCAAAAAAGCGCACTTCCACTGTTCCGCCGTCCTTTTTGCCATACTTGATAGAGTTATTCAGCAAATTGATAAATACCTGTTCGATGCGCTGCTGGTCTGCCTTCACCCAAATGGGCTGTTTGTCGCGCTTTAGTTTCAGTTTGATGCTTCGCTTATGCGCTTTGTCTTCGAGCATATCCAGCACATCTCCCGCCACTTCTACCAGATCGAATTCCCTCCAATCCAGTTCCATGGTACCCGATTCCAACTTGGTGATGAGCTCTAAATCTTGCACAATATTGATCATGCGCTCTACGCTCTTGTTGGCGCGTTTGAGGTATTTAATATTGATTTCGGGGTCGTCTAAAGCGCCGTCTAAGAGGGTGAGTAGATAGCCTTGAATATTGAAGATGGGCGTTTTGAGCTCGTGACTTACATTGCCAATGAACTCCCTGCGGTAGGCCTCTCTTTCTCGCAGTTCAAGCAACTCTTTGGAACGCTCTTCGGCCCATTCGGTAACCTCTTTGCGCACCTGCTCCAAGTCTGTGCTTTCGGCCAGCTCCTGCTCTTCTTCCTCTGAACCCATTTTGAGCTCGTGGATATTCTTGTAGATGAGCTTTACTTTCTCGCTGATGAAACGTTCTGTCACCCGCCAGATAAAAAGAAACATCCCCAAGGCTGAAAATCCCAAACTCAAAAGTGCCAACAGCCAATGGGCGGGCTTAGACGGAAGAACCGCATCCATCAAGAAATAGCTCGCCACTCCCATGACCATGAGCAGCAAAGCCGCATAAAAAGCAAGGACTTCCGGTTTGTCTAGGCGCAAGGTTTACACTTCAAATTTGTAACCCACCCCTTTAACGGTCTTAATGAAATTGTCTCCAATTTTTTCTCGCAGCTTCCTAATGTGCACGTCAATGGTTCTGCCGCCTACCACCACTTCATTGCCCCAAATGCGGTCTAAAATCTCATCTCTGTTGAACACCTTGCCCGGACGGGAAGCCAAGAGCGAGAGCAGCTCGAACTCCTTCCGGGGCAAATCGAGTTTCTTGCCTTTGATGCGCACTTGGTATTTCTGTAGGTCGATGGTCAACTGGCCAAAGTCATAAACATCAGGCAGTGTTTCCCCACTTGCATTGTATCTCCGAAGTAAAGCTTTCACCCTGCTCACCAAAACTTTGGGTTTAATGGGCTTGGTAATGTAGTCATCTGCACCGGCATCAAAACCCGCCACTTGAGAATAATCTTCGCTGCGCGCCGTCATAAATGCCACAAGTACATCTTTGAGGCTGGGCTCTTTGCGAATGGCGTCGCAGGTTTCAATGCCATCCATGTCAGGCATCATAACGTCTAAAAGGATGAGATGCGGAGGATCTTTAAGGGCTTTTTCAAGTCCTTCTTCTCCATTGGAAGCCGTTCTAACTGCAAATCCTTCCTTCCGGAGGTTGTAGCTGACAAACTCCAGAATGTCGTGTTCGTCATCTACGAGCAGGATCTTGAAGTCGGCAGGATTCATGATTCCGGGTTTTGGCCAAAAGTAAAGTTTCAAGGATTAAGAAATAGATAATTGTCCATGTAATCTTTGTTCTATTTACTTAATACTGAGGTAACAATAAGGAAATAAAGCGACGTACTTTTGCGGGCTCAAACCTTCATTACTAAACCCGTACAATATGCGCATGCGTACGTTCTTGATGGCCTCCTTACTGGTCTGGAGTTCAGCTCTGTTCTCCACGGTACACAGTGTGGTCACCACCGGCTTGTCTTTTGCACCACAGAATCTCACCATCAATCAGGGAGATACCGTTACATGGACCATTGGTGGAAGCCATAATGTCAATGGCCAACAAAGCACTTTCCCCAACAACCCGGCCTCTTTCTTTAGTGGTTCGGTGGGTGCAGTGTCTACTTACTCGTATCAGTTCACCGTTCCTGGAACTTACGATTACCAATGCGACCCGCATGTGTTTGCTGGAATGACCGGCACTATTACGGTGAACCCTGTGGCTACTGGCGGACAAGACATCACCATTGTAGGGGTTATTGATGGCCCGCTGTCAGGAGGTACGCCCAAAGCCATTGAGTTTTATGTAATTAATGACGTAGCAGACGCTAGTAGTTATGCCGTGGCCAACGCCAATAACGGAGGCGCTTTTGCTACGCCTTTCAACTTTCCTCCCATTGCACTTTCAGCAGGAGACCGTTTTCATATTGCCAATGATGTGGCTGGGTTCACTGCCTTTTTCGGATCAGCACCTGACACCGTTCTTTCTGTAGCCAATATCAATGGAGACGACGTAGTGGGTTTGTTCCATCAAGGAACGCTGGTAGACGTTTTTGGTCAACCAGGCGTAGACGGCACAGGAACGCCTTGGGAGTACTTGGATGGTTGGGCATATCGCGTAGACAGTACCGGTCCGAACGCCACTTTTACTTTGAGCGAATGGACCTTCAGTGGAATCAATGCGCTTGATAATTCTACTTCCAACAGCAACGCCAATCCAGCCTTTCCTTTCAATACGTACAATCTAGGTGGCGGCGGATCCAACCCCAATACTTCTACACCTACGTACACCATTTCGCAAGTTCGTCCTACCGATATGACCACCGGTTTAGGCGACTCCATCGGCACCTATTGCCGCATCTATGGAACCGTATTTACCATTGACTTTGATGGCAACGCAGGTTATTCCTTTTGGGTGAAAGACCACACCGCAGGCATCAATGTGTTCAACTTCAATGATGTGGGAAGCTACCAAGTAAGCGTGGGCGACAGCTTGGAGATTGTGGGCACCATTGACCAGTTCAACGGATTGTTGGAAATGGTTCCAGATACCATCAACATTGTAAGCCAAGGAAACACTTTGAGCAATCCGCAGGTGGTAAGCACGCCGCTAGATGAAAGCACTGAAGGCAGCTATTTGCGCATCAACAACCTCACCTTGGTGAACGCTTCACAATGGCCTACCGCAGGCAACAGCGCCAATGTTGATGCCACCGATGGAACCAATACTTACTTGATTCGCATTGACTCAGATACCGATATTGATGGTTCTACCGCGCCCACGGGTTTGTTTGATATAGTAGGCGCTGGTGGACAGTTTGACAGCTCTCCTCCCGCTACCAGTGGTTACCAAATTCAACCCAGTAGCCTGCAAGACATCATTGTAAATGCGCCTACTGTTCCTACGGTGAACTTTGTGACCCCTGCTCAGTCTGAGCTCGAATCTGCTGGACAGGTTTCTATTGATCTCAGCATTGTACCTGCAGCCACTGCGGCGGGAACTATTGAGATCGGCTTTGTACCCGGCGCCGGATTTACCCCACTTGATGGCACCACCAATCCGGCCATCAACCTCGCCACAGGTACCATCACCTTGCCGTTCAACGCAGGCGACAGTCAGGTGTCTATTCAAGTGACCATCAATGACGACACCGACCAAGAAGGCAATGAAACCGCTACTATGAGCATTCTGAGCGCCACTGGTGGCGTAAGCGTAGGGCCATTGAGCACAGGTACTTTCACCATTATCGACAATGACATTCCCGTTCCGACGTACAATATCGCAGACATCAGAGG
>CAZDPF010000001.1:44444-53222 GCA_964507215.1 uncultured Chryseobacterium sp.
GTGCTTCGCATCGACCGCGATACCGATGTAGATGATAACGTAGCTGCCCCTGCAACGCCATTCGATATTCGTGGTATCGGTGGACAATTTGACAGCAGCACACCATTTGACGAGGGCTATCAAATCTTGCCGCGTTATGCCCAAGATGTTTTACTTCCCGCACCTCCCACATTGGCCATCACTGAAATCATGGCTGGCTCTAACATTCCAAACGCCACCGTGAATGGCGATTGGTTTGAAATAGAGAACACAGGAGCCGCACCTATTGACATTGCCGGATTTAGCTGGGATGACAACAGTTACAACGCGGGTACCGTTACTTTCCCCATGGTCACCATTCAACCGGGTGAAGCCGTTGTGGTTTGGGATGGACTTGCTGCAAACGAAAGCGATTTCTTCCAAGAATGGCAGGTAACCAATGGAAACTTTACCATCATTAGCGCAGATGAAATGACCGGTTCTTTCCCAGGCTTGAGCCAAAATGGAGACGGTGTGGCCATTTTTGCTGATAACGGCGCCGAAATTTGCCGGGCGGAATACACCATTGCCAATGCTGGTGTTGCGCTAGAGTTTGATCCGGGTTGTTTCCTTCTTGGTGATGCCGTTTCAGGGGTCAATAACGCATGGACAAGCAACAACGGAGACGTAGGTTCACCGGGTAATAATCCTCCTTTTGCTATTGAAGAAGGTCTTCTCGTCGGTAGCAAGATTTTCCCCAATCCTACCACTGGGGTCTTGCAAATTGAGCTTGAGCGGGCTGCCACCGCACAGTTTGTTCTGTACAACAGCCTTGGTTTGCGCGTACAACAGGGCGAGTTCGCCAATGGCCAACATCGTCTAGACCTCGCTGCACTTCCTGCAGGTGTTTATATGTTGGAGCTGGTACAAGACCACGCGCGCGGCACCGCGCGCCTGATCAAGCGTTAAAAGCTCCTACAGCTACAATCTATTGAAAGGGGGCTTCGGCCCCCTTCTTTTACCAAGGCCCATGCTGTTTTCCATTCTCAACTTGTTCGGTGCATTCGCCCTCTTCATCTACGGAATGAAGGTGATGAGCGATGCCGTACAACGGGTTGCAGGAAGCAGATTGCGCAATATTCTCAGTGCCGTTGCCTCCAATCGCTTCAGTGCGATGACCACCGGCTTCTTGGTTACGGCCCTTATTCAGTCATCATCAGCTGTAACCGTAATGGTGGTGAGCTTTGTCAATGCCGGAATGCTGGCTTTGAACGAAGCAGTATTCTTGATTATGGGCGCCAATATTGGCACCACAATGACTGCTTGGCTCGTGGGTTTACTGGGGCTCGGTCAGTTTAGTTTTTCTTCCATTGCCCTTCCCATTATTGGTTTTGGCTTGGTGCTGATGGCCTACAAGCGCGAGGGCATGAAAGCCGTAAGTGAATCCATCATCGGTTTTGGCTTGTTGTTCCTCGGGCTCAGTCTTTTGAAAGACGGCCTTCCCCGCATTCATGAGTCAGATGAAGTCATCGCCTTTCTCAAAGAATTTGGCAATCCTACAGGCAATTACTTCCGCAGTTTGTGGTCATACTTTGTCTTCATCCTCACCGGACTCACCTTCACGGTGCTGCTGCAATCTTCTAGTGTAGCCACGGCGTTCACTCTGTTATTGCTTAGTCAAGGATGGATTTCTCTGCCTTTTGCCATGGCCTTGGTGATTGGTGAAAACATCGGAACCACTGCAACCGCCAACCTGGCTGCTGTTGTTGCCAATGTGCACGGAAAAAGAGCCGCTCGATTTCACCTGCTTTTTAACGTGATCGGGGCCACTTGGATGCTCTTTTTACTACCAGTATTTGTTCCACTTGTTACGGCTATCGCAGAAGGTGCTACCACCTCCATCCACCAAGAAAACATCTTCTATACCTTGAGTTTGGCTGCTTTTCACACAGCCTTCAACGTGGTGAATACCCTCATCTTCTTGGTCACTGGTTTACACCAACGGTCTATTCTCTGGCTCAATCGACTGATGCCCTCTAAGGTGGAAGGCGATGAAGAATACCATCTCGAATTTCTTTCAGCCAGCCTCATGGGCACTTCTGAACTGAGCATAGTAGAGGTGCGAAGGGAACTCATTCAATTTGGCAAGCACGCCCAACGGGCTTATAGCTTTTTGCCCAAGATTCTGCTCGAAGCCGATGACAAAGCCCAACAGCAATATCTTGAGCAAATTGAACGCATAGAACGCATCAGCGATAAAATGGAGCTCGATATTGCCAACTACCTCGGCAAGATCAGCGCTAGCGATATCAGTCCGGAAGCCAGTCAGCGAATCCGAAATATGCTCTCTGCCAGCAACTATATGGAGCGGGTTTGCGACCTCATTCTGAAAATTGGCATCTTCATGGTGCGGAGAAAACAAGAGAAGGCTTACTTCCCACCAGACCTCAGACGAAGCTTGACTGAGTACATGCAGTTGGTGCAGGCGGCCATGGACTTGATGTTGCAAGGCATTGCCAAAGATCCTTCTCAAATTGACCTCAAAGCGGTTCACGAGCGGGAAAATGCGATTGACGAACGTTTTGAATTGCTTAAAAAGAGCTACCTGCGCGATATGGAACGCAAGCGCTTAAAAGTGCAAAGCGGACTGTATTACCACGATCTCATCAATGAATTGGAGCGCTTGGGAGACCATATTGAAAATGTTTCTGAAGCCTTGGCTGGCGCCAAGGGATAAGCGCAGTAGCAACCCTAATTTGGCGCAGCAAACAGCACTGGGCTGTTCACTTCATTGCTGAGCTGCAGGTCTCTATCTACTAAAGTGAAAAAGAACTGCACACTGTCTGCCGCCGTTTGGGTGAGATCTATGTCATACGCAATCTCGGCCTCCAAGGTTTTATTCTGTCCTCTTGGGGTAAGATTGGGAAGGCGTACGCTAAAAACGGCGTCAGGAATTTCTACCAATGAATCGCCTTGTTTTTCATAATAGCGCACCCATAAATTGTAGTGGTAGGGCGAGTCTTCGTCAAAAGGCGGATCGGTTTGATCATCTTCCAAACCCACATTGCCATCGCCATCAGTGAAATACAGGCTCACGCGCAATCGATCCACCAAACCCTGATCGCCGCCATCTGTTTCTACCCACTCTGCTCCTTCATAACGGAGGAAGGGTACCTCATCAAACTGCTTTTTATCGATGCAAGAGGCCGCAACGAACAGGGAGAATATGAGAGAAAGGATGCGCATCTTTGACAGCTAACGCCTAGAATCGGTCTTTCGTTTGAAATCATTCAAAGATAGCTTGCTCGGCATCCACTCTGCTGAAGCATTTGAGCAAATGGCACTCTCGCTTTTTCGAGCGCAGCGATTGACCAATCCGGTCTATAAACAATGGTGTGAATCTTTGGCTATTGGCGTTGAAGATGTACAAAAGCTGGAAGACATTCCCTATTTGCCCATCGCCTTTTTTAAGACCCACAACGTTTTGTGTGAAGGCAGCCCCCAACAGCGCTTGTTCAAAAGCAGCGGCACCGGTGGAGAGCGCTCTCAACATTGGATCAGTGATGAAGACCTCTATCGATCACTGAGCATTACGGCCTTCGAGTCTTTTTTTGGAACCTTACAACAACGCCCTGTCTTTGCGCTTCTTCCGCATTATTTAGAGAATGGAGAATCTTCTTTAGTGGCCATGTGCCAATACTTTATGGAAGCTTCTGGTCATTTGGCTTCGGGCTTCTTTTTGAATGAGCCCCAAAAGCTGTTGGAAACGATGGGCCCTTATCTGCACCATTCGCCCGCACCTATTCTAATTGGCGCTTCCTATGCGCTGCTAGACTTGGCCGAAAGCCATTCGCCCAAATTGGGTAACACCTTGGTATTTGAAACCGGTGGAATGAAAGGCCGTAAGCACGAAATGGTGCGCGATGAACTTCACCTTCACCTCCGCAATGGTTTGGGCGTCTCTAAGATTTATTCTGAATATGGCATGACCGAGTTGCTTTCTCAGGCCTATCTGCTGGAGAATGACAGCTTCGTTTGTCCACCTTGGATGCAGCTTCGCCTGCGTGATGCGCGCAATCCGCTCGACCGAAGCAACCGGGTCAATCGTGGCTGCATAAACATCATCGACCTCGCCAATCGCCACTCTTGCGCCTTCATTGCCACCGATGATTTAGGCGAACGCAGTCCACAAGGCATTCGCATTCTGGGTCGACTTGATTCCGCCGATATTCGCGGTTGCAATCTCTTGGTCATTTAGTCGTTCCTCCCCCATGAAACACTCCATACTCCTTCTGGCGATTTTCTCCTTGTTCCGGCTTCAGGCACAGTTCACTGATGGACAAGTGGCCGTATTGGCCCTTGATAGCGAGGGTGAACTATTTGAACTGCAAGACTCAACGGCTATTTGCGCCCTTCCCAAAGGCGAGCGCTTTTTGGAAGTTCACGGTTTGTTCTTCGTGAAAGAGGGTGACATTGCCGATGGCTCCATTGAGCGGGGCGCTGTGCTTTACAACAAAGAGCTGCAAGCCTGTGGCCGCGTATTGCAAGACCTCAGCGACCTCAAGGACACGGTAGTTACTGGCCGAAAATACAAGTCGTACCGTTTGGTAGAATTGCATGGAAGAATACATCCTACGCGCTTACAAGACTTTAGCATTCCTGAAAGTGCCTACGAAGCTATTCTCAAGAACAAGTCGCGGGTAGAACAGGATGCCCAAATGGAAGAGATGCTCGAAAAGCTTGCCTTTGAAAAGAAAGAAGAAGGCGATATGACCTACTGGATCAAACGCCAAAAAGATTGCTCGCTGGAATTCCAAGAAGGCAAAGAGCCTTTTCGCATGATGATTGTCTTGCGCGGCGGTAGGCCTTACTGCGTGGTCACCAATGGAACAGATTTCCAAGCGCCTAAACTCAAAGAAACTTTGGTAGAAGAGCCTTACCGCTTCTATTATTTCCAGAAAGGACGAGCAGATGTACACGAGGCCATCAAAGAGGTCATGTACTCTTATGTTCCCCTGTAGCGGCTATACCGCCATCAACAAGAAGTAGTTCTTCTTTCCCTTCTGAACCAGCAATAAACGATCATTCAGCAGATCTTCTGTTTGTACCACCCGATCTTCAGCAATTTTGCTTTTATTGAGCGCCACTCCATTGGCCTGAAGCATTTTGCGTGCTTCCCCCTTGCTAGAAAAAACCTGACTGTGATCTACCAACAGTGCTACTATAGGAATACCGTCAGCCAGGGCTTCACGGGCAATCTCAAAGCGGGGAACGCCATCGAAGACAGACAAAAGCGTGGCCTCATCCAATTGCCGAAGACTTTCTTCCGTACCTCTTCCAAAGAGAATTTCAGAGGCTTGAATGGCCTTGTTCAGCTCCTCAACCGAATGTACTCTGGCGGTTACTTCTTCAGCCAAAGTCCGCTGTAGCAACCTTTCGTGAGGCGCTTGGGCGTGGGCGGCTTCCAAGGCTTCAATCTCTTCCCGGCCCTTCAGACTGAAAATTCTGATGTAAGTGCCCGCGTCTTCATCTGCTGCATTGAGCCAAAATTGATAGAAGGCGTACGGACTCGTTTTACTGGGATCAAGCCAAATATTTCCGCCTTCAGACTTGCCGAATTTGGTGCCGTCAGATTTTTTAATCAGCGGAGTGGTCAAGGCAAATGCTTCTCCGCCTGACATTCTGCGAATCAATTCTGTACCGGTAGTGATATTGCCCCACTGGTCACTTCCGCCCATTTGCAACTTTACGCCTTGGTTCTTCCAGAGGTGATGGAAATCGTACCCTTGAATGAGCTGGTAGCTGAACTCGGTGAAAGACATACCGGTTTCGAGGCGGTTCTTTACTGAGTCTTTGGCCATCATATAATTCACGGAGAGGTGCTTGCCCACTTCTCGAATGAAATCTAAAAAGCCAAAGTCTTTGAACCAATCGTAATTGTTCACGATCTCCGCAGCATTGCTGCCGCAGTTGAAATCGAGGAACTTTTCGAGCTGGGCCTGTTGCTTTTGCTGGTTGTGCCGAAGCTGATCCAGATCGAGCAGATTGCGCTCTTGGCTTTTGCCACTAGGATCTCCAACCATTCCTGTTGCGCCCCCCACCAATGCAATGGGTTTATGACCGGCCCGTTGAAAGTGCACCAAGGTCATGATTTGCACCAGATTGCCTACACCCAGTGAATCAGCCGTTGGGTCAAATCCAATGTAACCGCTAACCGTTTCAGCGTTGAGCAATTCTTCTGTTCCTGGCATCATGTCGTGCAACATGCCTCTCCAGCGCAGTTCATCTACAAAATTGTGCATTGTTCAAGCGACTTAGGCCGGCAAAAATAGGCTTTGCGAACGGCCTTTACCGCTTTCCCTACCTTGTATCTTTGGCACCATGCAACTGGTAACCGGAGGTACGGGTTTGGTAGGCGCTCATTTGTTGTTTCGCTTAACGGAACGCGAACAAATTCTACGCGCCAGTTTCCGCTCTGAGAAGAGAATTCAGAAAGTGCGGGAACTGTTCCACTGGCTCGATCCGGATACGGCTGAGCATCGCTTGTCGCTCATTCAATGGCAGTCTTGTGACTTGCTGGATATTACCGCGGTGGAGGAGCTTTGTGAGGGCGTAACAGAGATTTTTCACTGTGCTGCCATGGTTTCCTTTCACCCGGCAGACAAATGGAAGCTCTTGGAACAGAATCCGAAGATGACTGCTCTCCTGGTCAATCAAGCGCTACATCAAGGGGTTGAACAGTTCAACTATGTGAGTTCTGTAGCTGCTTTAGGTCGTCCGCCCCAAGGGGAAGAAGGCCAGCCCATTGACGAGCAAAATATTTGGAAAGACGATCCCGATCATTCGGTGTATGCCCAATCGAAGTATTTGGCGGAAATGGAAGTTTGGCGAGGTATGGAAGAAGGGCTGAACGCCGCTATGGTCAATCCGGGCATCATTCTCGGACCCGGCTTTCCCGATGAAGGAAGCAGCAGCATCTTCGGACTGGTTCAAAGGGGTTTTCGCTATTACACACCGGGCCTCAATGGTTTTGTGGATGTGCGTGATGTGGTAGAAGGCCTCCTCAAAATATCAGAAAAACGCCTCCATCAAGAGCGCTTCATCTTGGTGGCAGATAGCATCGCCTACCGATGGCTCTTCAGCAGAATTGCTGAAGCTTTGCACAAAAAACTACCAGACAAGGCCGCCAAAGCTTGGATGATTCAATTGATCAGAAGGGTTCATTGGCTTCGCGAAAAACTGGGGGGAAGGAAGGCCACCATTACCCGTGAGACTGCTGCCAGCGCGGTGCGCATTTCGCGCTATAAGAATCGCAAATCAATAGAACAGCTGGCACTTCAATACAGGCCGCTACGAGAAACCGTAGAATGGGTTTGCTCAAGCATGCGCGCCTAAGGCCGCAGCTCGCTTTCAAGCACTGATAGGCGCTCCACTACTTGTTCAAAAATGCCTTCCAGCTTTTCTGGACGAGCACTGTAATACTCAAAGTTCTCGCGGTAAGACACTGAATCCAATCCGTGCTTAATCAAAACCGTTCTGTAATAGGCATCCAAGCTGAGGGAGTCTCCCATAATGGTAACGCCTGATCGGGCGCCTTCCACCAAGTGCACATCCACCATTAAATCAACCATCGCTGCTTCTTCTAAGATGCCCTCTGGCACCTTGCCACTCTTGCCTGAACAAGCGAAGAGCGAAAGCAGCAAAACCAAAAGCCGAAGTCTACTCCACATAGTGCGTCAGGCGCATGCCACGGAAATCTTCATCAAAGCGCCCGCGATCATACACCAATTGACCATTGACAAATGTTTTAGACACGCGCGATTTAAAGGTGGTACCTTCAAAAGGAGACCATCCGCATTGGTAAAGAATATTGTCTTTTTTCACCGTCCAAGGTCTAGAGGGGTCGATGAGCACCACATCTGCGAAATAGCCTTCACGCAGATAACCGCGGTCTTTGATGCGAAACAGATCGGCCGGATTGTGGCACATGCGCTGCACCAACCACTCTACCGAAACCTTCTCTTGGCGCACAAACTCCAACATAGCGGGCAAGAAATGCTGCACCAAGGGGCCTCCAGAAGGGGCTTGCTCATACGGCTGACGCTTTTCTTCCAACGTATGCGGCGCGTGGTCAGTGGCAATAATATCGATCCGATCATCGAGCAGAGCCTCCCAAATACCTTGGCGATCGCTTTCGGTTTTCACCGCCGGATTCCACTTAATCAAACTGCCCTTGTCAGCATATTGCTGCTCATTGAACCACAAATGATGTACGCAAGCCTCTGAGGTGATCTTCTTGTTCTTGAGCGGCCCTTTTTGAAATAGTTCGGTTTCCTTGGCAGTTGAAATGTGATAAACGTGCAGTCTGCTGCCGTATTTCTCTGCCAGGGCCACCGCTTTACTTGATGACAAGTAGCAGGCCTCTTCACTGCGAATCCGCCAATGCCAGTCCATCGGAATATCGTTCCCATACCGCTCACGCGCCTCTTCCAAGTTCTTGCGGATGGTGGCTTCGTCTTCGCAATGGGTGATGATGAGTTGGTTGACCTGACTAAAAAGCCCTTCCAACACTTTTTCATCATCTACCAACATATTGCCGGTGCTAGAACCCATAAACACTTTTACCCCAGGAAACCTCCCCGGTTCAACGCGTTTGAGCTCTTCCAGATTGTCGTTGCTGCCGCCAATGTTAAAGCCAAAATTGGCCATGGAGCTTTGCCCTGCTATGGCGTACTTGGCTTCTACTGCGTCAATAGTAAGTGCCGGTGGTTTGGTGTTGGGCTGCTCAATGTAAGAGGTTACACCGCCGGCTACTGCCGC
>CAZDPF010000001.1:53322-62671 GCA_964507215.1 uncultured Chryseobacterium sp.
TTGTCTTGCTCGGCATGATAAGTTCTATAATAGCGTTTGTCGAAAAGGCTGCGAAATTTCATCTGAAGAACGCCAAATACTGCTTCGCGAATAATGCGACGACTCATCTTGCTTTGGCCCTTGCGACGGTCAGTAAAAATAACAGGCACTTCCACCACCTTGAAGCCGTGCAGCCAAGCTTTGAATTTCATTTCAATTTGGAAGGCATAGCCCACAAATTGAATCTTATTAAATCGAATGGCACGAAGCACCTTTCTACGGTAGCATTTGAAACCAGCGGTAGTATCATCAATGGGCATTCCGGTGACCAGGCGAACATAACGCGAGGCGAAATAGGAAAGCAATACACGTCCCATAGGCCAGTTCACCACATTCACCCCTTGGCAATAGCGACTGCCAATGGCCAGATCTGCCCCTTCATGTTTACAAGCATGCAGCAAACGTGGCAAATCATTGGGGTCATGTGAAAAATCGGCATCCATTTCAAACACAAACTGATAGCTGCGTTCTAACGCCCAAGCAAAACCACTTAAATAAGCGGTTCCCAAACCTTGTTTGCCCTCGCGCTCCAGTAAAAAGAGGCGGTCAGCGTAGCGCTTTTGCATCTCCTTCACCAGTCCACCAGTGCCATCAGGCGAATTGTCATCAACCACCAACAAGTCAAAGCCCTGCTCTAAAGAAAGCACAGCTTTTACCACCGCATCGATATTCTCGCGCTCGTTGTAGGTGGGGATGATGACCAGTGATTCGTGTAAAACCATTGATTGAATACGAAGGGCAAAAATAGCCAAACCGAGGGAGCCTACTTCATGGCTTTATTCACTATAACGAAGTCTTTTGCGTTGAGGTATTCCCAAGGGAACAAACTACCTTCATCGCGTGAAGATCGACGTTTACAATAAAAAGAACACTTGGAAGCTGTTGCTGCTGCTATGTGCAACGGCCATCGGCATTATTACACTGCTCTACACAGAAACATTTTTAGAAAAACTGCGCAATGAAGAGGAAAAACGCCTCTTGCTGTGGGCAGAGTCTGTGAATACTATCAATCGCTCTCCACGTGGTACTGAACTCACTTTGGCCTCCCTGCTGATCGAATCCAATACCACCATTCCCCTCATTATGACCGATGCGGAAGGACAGATCATAAGCTTCCGCAATCTAGATGAGAGCCGACAAGAAGACAGCACCTATCTCTACCAGCAGTTACAGCTGATGAAGGCAGAACACGACCCCATTGAAGTGCCTTTTGATACGGATCAGGTCAACTTGATCTACTACCGCAACTCTTATTTGCTCACCCAATTGCGTTTATATCCGCTGGTGCTTTTGGGTGTTATTGCGCTCTTAGTAGGGGTGGCCTACTTGGCCTTCAGCAGCTCTAGACGGGCCGAGCAAGATCGTGTGTGGACGGGTATGGCGCGTGAAACGGCACATCAAATTGGCACTCCTCTGAGTTCTTTGGTGGGTTGGGTACACCTGCTTCGCGAGCAAGCGGTAGACCCCATGATCACCGATGAAATGGAACGCGATGTACATCGCCTGGAACGCATTGCCGACCGTTTTTCAAAAATTGGCAGCGTTCCTGAATTGAAAGAAGAAGACCTCTTAGCGCTCATCCACCGCACCGTAGATTATTTACAAGTACGGGTGGCCCGAAGAATCTCCCTCATTTTTCACGAGCCGGCAGATGGCTATTGGAAAGCCCGATTAAATGCTCCGCTCTTTGAATGGGTTTTGGAAAACCTCATCCGAAACGCAGTAGATGCGCTAGAAGGCGAAGGTCAGGTAGAGTTGCGCCTCGAAAAGGGCAGTCACAACCTCAAAATTATTATCAGCGACAATGGTAAAGGCATGAGTGTGGCCCAACAACGCAAAGTCTTTCGTCCGGGTTATACCACCAAGAAACGCGGCTGGGGACTGGGTCTAACACTGGCCAAGCGCATTGTAGAGCAATACCACAACGGCCAATTGAGTGTGCTGCATTCAGAGCCCGGCAAGGGCACGCAGATGTTGGTGAAGGTGCCTAAGCTTTAAAATGCTTTTAGGCTTTTCGTCGAAGCGTTATGGCCGTGATTTCTGGCCAAATGCCTACTCTGCCAGGAAATGCCAGGTAACCAAAGCCTCTGTTGACGTACAGAAATCGCCCGAGGTCTTCGTACAAGCCGGCCCATTTGGGATAACGGAATTTCACCGGACTCCATTTAATCCAACCGGGAATCTCAATGCCAAACTGCATCCCATGGGTATGTCCGCTTAAGGTGATATGCACTTTTTTGGGGTGTTGCTTCACCTCCAGATCAAAGTGAGAAGGATCATGGCTCATCAGCACCACAAAGCCATCGTCAGGAATACCCGCCAAGGCCTTCTTCAAATCTCCTTTTTGTGGAAATGGCGGTTTGCCCCAGTTCTCAACGCCCGCTAAGTAGAGCTTTTGTCCGTTGCGCTCCACCACGCGATGCTCATTGAGCAGCAGATCAAAACCCATGGCTCTTTGGGTATTTTGCAAGCGCTGCATATTGGCCTGCTTATCGGCTTCGCTGGCCCAGCCTACATAATCGCCATAGTCGTGGTTGCCCAAAACCGACAGCTTGGCGTCTTTGGCAGAGAGTGCGGTGTAAAGATCTTCCCAGCCCTCCAGCTCTTTGGCGGTATTGTTGACCATATCGCCCGTAAACAAAAGGGCATCTGCTTGCTGCTGTTGCAGAAGGTCGAGGCCGTATTTCACCTTCTCGCGGTGGTCAAAACTGCCGGTGTGCAGATCAGAGATTTGCACAATTTTATAGCCGTCGAAAGCTTCGGGGAGATCGTCAAAAGCCAGTTCAAGATCAATCACGCGGAAGCGATAACGGCCCTTCCAAACACCATGCAGTATAGAGGCAAAAGGGATGGCCGCTAAGCCCAGCGCCAAAGTGCTGATGAACTGCCTTCTACCGGGTAGGGAGGCTTGTATTTCGGGGTGAACAAGACGATACCCCCATTGGCCCAAGCGAAAAAGATCTTCGGCCAGCAAGGGCAACACCATCACCATTTTGGGCACGTAAACCAATAAAGCCGATACCATGATGTAAGAGAAAATGCTGGGCGGCTCGCTTCGTCCGTACTTCTGTATGTAAAAGAAAGAGGCCACAATGCCGGCCCAGACCAAAGCCGTTGAACCCCACCATACCCATCGTGCCCAAACCTCAGCGCGCGGAAAGGCTTTGAGCACTTGAGAAGCGTAAAAGTCGAGGAGGAAAAAAGCCAAGAGAACAAAGAGGAAGCGCATGAGAAGGCGTAAAAGGTAGAGGGACGCAAGATGAAGAAATGCCTAGGATTGACAATTGTTCACAAATGTCAAAATGCCCTTGACTCACTCAAAACCCGCCCCACGCACGCTGATGAAACAAAAGCCGTTCACCTCTCTTTCCGCTCTCCTTTCTTTGGAGCTCTATCAATCGGCGAAGGCCGCTTGTACAGCGTAGTAGGCTTTCTTCTTTTCGCCGTAATAATCTATCACACTCCAACTCGGTCCGGGCCAACAGTCGTTTAACTGCCAGAAAAGCGTACCCATACAATGCGGTTGGGCATTGCGATGGGCTTCAATGGCCATGCTGAGCCCGAGGGCTTGTACCGCTTGGCTCTTTTCCACAAAATCAGCAAAGTCTTCTGGGGCGCTGTAGTACTGGGCGATGTGCTCTTCAATCAATCCATTGCCGATATAACTCTTCTGCCTTTGTGCCATGATGGGCGCCTCTAACCGAAGGTTTTCCTCTCCTATTGCCTTTCGCAAAGTGGATAAATGCGGATACGATTGAAATCCATATTCCACCATAAAGCGACCTATATGCTTTTCAAAGGCCTCAAAAGGCTGTCTACCGTGCCAAACGCCCCAATAATGCATGCTGCCATGGGCAAAGTTCTCTGGCTTGCCCCAATTGCTCAGCGGGGTGGTTGCTACATAGGGCAACTCCGGCTGTAGCCGCCCCAAACGCTCTGGGATCACTTCCTCAAACAGCCGCTCATAGTTCTTCCAGAGCTGTAGCGAGTCTGCTTGGCTGTATCCATATTGTTGCTGCCAGCCCCAATGCTTCCAGGCCACTTCAATCTCATTGTTGCCACACCACAGAGCCAAACATGGGTGCTTGCGCAAGCGCTTCACATTGTCTTCCACCTCTTGCGCCACATTCTCTAGAAAGGCCTCATCTGCCGGATACAAACTGCCTGCAAACATGAAGTCTTGCCACACCATTATACCCATGGAATCACAAAGCGCATAGAATAGATCTTTCTCATAAACGCCGCCTCCCCATACCCGCAGCATATTCATATGGGCCGCTTTGGCGCTTCGCAGCAATTGGCGGTACTGCGCATTGCTTACCCTGGGTAGAAAAACATCTTGGGGAATGTAGTTGGCTCCTTTGGCGAAGACTTTCTGGCCGTTGAGCTCGAAGTAAAAGGCGGTGCCTATGCTGTCTGCTTCTTGCCTCAAGGCAATGGTTCTTATGCCGTATTGATGACTGAACCGGTCTTGCTCTTGCTGGCCCTTCCATACGCTTACTTCTTCTGTATACAGGTGGGGCTCGCCCATGCCGTTGCACCACCACAGCTGGGGGTGGTGTACGTATTGGGTATCGCTGATGGTTTGCACGCCCTGCTCAAGGTGAAGGTGGATGCGTTTCTCGCCAATTTGCAATTGATAATCCCCTGCTTCGGCACATTGGATTTCCACTTGGGTGAGCAGCTTGGCCTTGTCGTTCTCCAGGGCAAGGGTTTGCTTCGCTACATTCAACAAGCGCACTTTGTGCCAGCCGCACAAATACACCGGTCGCCAAATACCGGATGTCACAAAGCGCGGACCCCAATCCCAGCCGAAGTGATAGGCAGCTTTCCGGGTGAACGGACTCACTTTAATGGCGATGTCTTCGGCCTCGTTACCAGATGGCAATCGGTACGGATGCTCGGCTACGGTTTGAGCATGGTATTGAATGGGCGAGAGGAAGCGTATTTCCAGCACATTGTATTGGCGCTTCAACAGCTTCTTCACCTCCACCGTCCATGAGCGAAACATATTGTTGGCCGTGAGAATGAGGGAGTCATTGAGGCGCACCTCCGCGTAGGTGTCTAATCCTTCAAAGACCAACTCCATATTCGAGAAGCTCCATTCTTCCTCACTCAAGTCGAAGACGGTGCGGTACAGCCAGTTCTCTTCTTCAATCCAGCCTTGTTTGCGCTCGTTGTCTTCCCAGAAGGGATCGTCAATAATCCCTTGGCGAAAGAGATCGAGGTGAACGGTTCCGGGTACTTGAGCGGGAATACTTTCAAGAGCGCCTTCTTGTTGAAGGGTCCAGTGATCATGCAACTGCTTGCGAAGGGCCATCGGTTCGCGGGAGCATGCCAAGCCCAAAAAGAATACAATGGCCCAGCACTTCTTCATCTGTCGAACAATGAACGGATGCCTTCCAACTTGACCGGATTCGGTTTGCTTTTCCAGCCCATGCCGCCAATAGTTGTTTCGGCTTCTTGGTGATGGGCCGTAAAATGCAGCGCATCTACTCCTGTTTGTGCAATGGCCTGTGCATTCTCCGGAAGTATTCCTCCACCCGCCATCACTTCAATTCTCCCTTGGGCATGCTGTACATATTGCGCCAATTGGGCCCTTCCTTCAAAAGCCGTGGCCGCTCCTCCTGTGGTGAGCACCCGATCTACCCCTAGGGCGATCAACTCCTCCAATGCGTCAAAAGGCTGCACCAAAACATCAAAAGCCCGGTGAAAGGTGAGCTCCAGTGGGTATTTCCGCACTTCGTTGAGCAGCAGCTTCAAGGCTGGAATATCTAACTGTCTATCAGTGGTCAGGCAGCCCAGCACCACGCCTTTCACTCCGGCATCGGCCAAAACACCAATATCGGCGCGCATTTGCTTGATTTCCTCCTTCTTGTAACAGAAATCGCCTTCCCGAAGGCGAATCATGGCGTGTACCTCTAGGTCTGCCTCGGCGCAGCAGCTTCGCACCAATCCAATGCTAGGGGTCAGTCCGCCCACGCTCAAGGCTGCGCATAATTCTACGCGATGGGCACCTCCGGCTTGCGCCATTTTCACCCCTTCCAAAGCATCTGTGCAGACTTCCAACTTCATTGCACCACTACTTCATCTATGAATATCCAAGAATCCATGCCTGCGGCTTCGTGCCAAGGCGGGAGCTTGCCATACTGCTCCAATACAAGGTGGATGTATTGAACTTCCGGACAAGACTGGGTGAGTTGCAGTTTGTGAATAGACTTGTTGCGGTCTTCTATGGGCCAGTTGCTTTCTACCCTGCCCATGGGGGTCCAATGAAGGCCATCTGCAGACACCTCCACCTGCATGCTTTTGGGCATTACAATCCATGAATTGATGTATTGATAGCCATTGACCTGCACAGACTCAATGGCGGTAGGTTTTTCCAGCGCAAGCGTGATCTCTGCATGCTGCCCCCAGAAGCCTTGCCAAGCCCCATCTCTAAAATCCAAGGTGCCCAACAAGCCGTCTACCAATCCCTGATCGCCCCCTGCGGTGTACCAGGCACTATAGGGCTCTGCATAGCTTACCGAAGCACCCAAAGCCTGGTGATACGCCACCGGAATGCGCTTCGCGCTTCCGTAGGGTTTGCCTTGTCTTTGGGCCGTTACCTCATAAACAACCGACTGTTTAATGGGAATGGGCGCATGGTAAGCTTCGGGTTTATTATCGGCGCCATCTTGTGCGGCCACCATCAAGTGGATGTCTTCGGCATAGGGCAATAAATGCAGAAAAGCCTGTTGGTCTTTCCACTCCATCCGATGGGTGAACGGAATGGCTTCTTCGCCGTAGGCAACATTCAATGCGTCCAATACCGGATAGAAAAGCTGCAGCCGCGCTACAAAATCATCGAATTGGCGCGCTTGAGGATAGGTCCACAACACTTCGCTCATCGCCAGCATTCTCGGAAACACCTTGGCATCTAAAGTGGCTTCGTCTGGCACATGCTCTGTCCACATATTGCATTCCCCTCCCAAGATCAACTGGGCCTCATCAGCAGTCAAGCCCTCGGGAATGGGGTCAAACGTATAGACTTTCTGGAGGTCGATGGCCGCCAAATCATAGTCGAAATAGGCATGGGAGGTGGGCGACATTACCGCTTGATGCCCGTGTTTCACCGCTTCTATTCCGCCTTCCATCCCCCGCCATGATTGTACAATAGCGCCTTCGGCCAAACCGCCTTCCAGTATTTCATCCCAGCCAATAATGACTCTTCCGTGTGCTTGAAGAAAAGCCTGAATTCTTTGAATGAAGTACGCTTGCAGTTCTTCCTCATTGCGCAAGCCTTCTTCCGCCATGCGCCGCTGACATTTGGCGCACGCTTCCCAACGGGTTTTGGGCGCTTCATCTCCACCAATGTGGATCTTCTTGGAAGGGAATAACCCCATCACTTCTGTGAGCACATCTTCTAGAAAAGTGAATACACTGTCGTTTCCGGCGCAGTAGATCTCTTTAAAAACCCCCCAATCATTGGCTACCGGCACTGCTTGGCCGGTGCAAGACAGCTGCGGATAGGCCGCGATGGCCGCTTGGGAATGACCGGGCAATTCAATTTCTGGAATAATGGTTATGCCCCGCACAGTGGCGTATTCCACCAGCTCTTGAATCTGCTCACGGGTATAATAACCCCCATAAACCGAATCTCCATGCGATCGATAAGCGGCTACGGTATTCAAACGGGGATATTTTTGAATGGGCAATCGCCAAGCTTGGTCTTCTGTAAGATGCCAATGCAGCGTATTCATCTTGAATAAGGCCATCAAATCCAAATACTTCTTAATCACCTCCGGGGCGAAGAAGTGCCGCGCGCAATCGAGCAGCAAGCCGCGGTGGGCAAAGCTTGGCGCGTCTTCTATCAGCAGATAAGGCAAAAAATAGGTGTTGTGCTGCCGATTGAGCCGAAGCAGCTGCTCTAAACTGGCCAAGGCGCGGTTCATTCCGGCAGTGGTAGCCGCCTCCAAACGCACACCCGCTTCATCAATGGTCAATCGATAAGCTTCTTCTTGCATGACCTCCGCATCTGCCAACTGCATCACCACCTCCAGCTGTCCATCAGACGCATGGATAGGTACATTCAAGGCTTTGCCCTTTTCCTCGAACAAGGTTTTTTGGGCTGCGAAGAACGGATCGGCCGTGAGCGAAAAGCCTTTCTCCAAAGACCAATAGCCCTCTTGCAAAGTAATCTGCTGCGGAGCGGGAATCAACGCATGCTGCAAGGCTTGGTCAGGCACTTTCTCTGAATCACAAGCCAGGCAGGCCATCCACCCCAGCCCGATCAAAAGGCCGCGTTTTACCATTCTACAAAATAGGGCGTATCGATCAGGTCTTGCTGATCAGCGGTTTGCAAGGCATAGTTAAATCCGGCGTACACGCTGTGGCCGCCTACTTCTCCATTCTTGTTCAAGGCCAAAAAACCCACTTGAAGGTTGGTGAGGTCTTCGTGCTTGCGCATAATGCGCTTGCATGCTTCCTCACAAGCTTCTTGCGGACTAAGGCCCTGCCGCATGAGTTCTACTACGGTATGGCTGCCGGCAATTCGAATCACCGCTTCGCCCATGCCCGTTGCGCAGGCGGCGCCCACTTCATTGTCTACAAACAATCCGGCCCCAATAATGGGGGAATCACCCACCCTTCCGGGCATTTTATAGGCCCATCCGCTGGTGGTACAGGCGCCGGAGAGGTTGCCCCATTCGTCTAGGGCCAGCATGCCAATGGTATCGTGGTTTTCATGATTGATGGCCGGAGCTTTTTGCGCTTGTTCGGCTTTCCACTGCTCCCAAGCTTGTAGAGAAGCTGGCGTGAGGAGGTTCTTGCGTTCAAATCCTTGCGATTGTGCAAACTGCAAAGCCCCATCGCCCACCAACATCACATGGGGCGTTTCTTCCATCACCTTTCGCGCTACCGAAATAGGATTCTCTATTTCTTGGAGATAGGCTACCGCCCCGCATCGGCTGCGGTGGTCCATGATGCAAGCGTCTAAGGTGACCCTGCCGTCGCGATCAGGTCGGCCTCCGAGGCCCACACTGCTGTTTTCCGGGTCTGACTCTGTTACCCGAACGCCCTGCTCTACCGCATCGAGGGCAGTTCCTCCCTTCTCAAGCAATTTCCAAGCGGCGGCGTTGGCTTCCAATCCGTGTTTCCAAGTTGAAATAACCACGGGCTTGCGTGCCTGAGCGGAGGAGGGCTTGGGCGTGCTTTTTTTGTCTTTGGCCAAAGCCCCGATAGGCGCTAAGAGGCCCAAGGGCAAAAGCGCAGACAAGTTGAGGAAGGTTCTTCTTTTCATGTGCTGGGGGTGAAGTTCTAAAAGTAGCAC
>CAZDPF010000002.1:0-28779 GCA_964507215.1 uncultured Chryseobacterium sp.
TTCACGAGCAAGGCAAATATACTTGGATGAAGTTCCAAAAGTGATGCCATAGCCTTTCAATGGAAGAATTAATCATGATTGTACTGCTTTCACCAGCCAAAAGGTTGAATGATCATTCGGAAATCGCTTCTCCTTGGTCTTCAGAGCCAAGCTTTTTAGAGGGTTCCAGAACAATTATGAAGCGTTTGGCAAGCAAGAGTCCCAAGCAATTGCAACAATTACAGGGTATCAGTACAGCCTTGGCCGAAGAAAATTACGAAAGAAATCAAGCTTGGTTAGAGAAGGAGGGGAAAGGGGAAATTGCTGCTGTACAACTTTTTGATGGGGAAGTTTACCGAGGTTTGGCAGCGGATAATTGGACTGAAGTTAGTCAGCGATATGCCCAAGATCATCTGCGCATACTCTCTGGTCTCTATGGCTGGCTACGTCCTTTCGATCAGGTATTGCCTTACCGATTGGAAATGGGTACGGCTTTGTCGATCGGAAGAAAAATGAATCTGTACGAATTTTGGCAAGGTCAGCTTCGCCAAGCGCTGCTTGATTTAGCTAAAAACGGCCCCATTCTGAATCTGGCTTCTACAGAATACATTCGTGCAGTGGACCCTAGTTTTTTCAAAGGGCAGATACACCACGTTGAGTTTTTAGAAGACAAGGGGGAGGGCAAGGCGCCGAGGCCAATACAAGTGTTTATGAAACAGGCTCGCGGAATGATGGCGAGTTATGTAATTGAAAATCAAATTGAAAGAATTGAAGACTTAATAGGATTTAGTGAAATGGGTTATCAATACGATCCTACGCGGAGTAGCTCAAGCAAAACTGTATTTTTGAGGCATCACTAAAGTACATGAAGCACAAAGCCCTAATAGTCTTGCTCGGTTTATTCTTGAGCTCCGGAGCCCTAAAAGCACAGAGGCAGCTCAACTACACCGACTTCGGTTTTTTTGTGGGTACTATTAATTACAACGGAGAAGTTGCCACTGGTGAAATTTCTGGCTACGTCAGTGAAATTCGCCCGATGGGAGGGCTGCATTTGCGAAGAACAGTAGCTTCTTGGTTCACTTTGGGCACAGAAGCGAGTTATGGCATTATTCAGTCAAAAGATGTGAACCATACCAATCCTGAAAGAGGTTTGGAAGTCAATACCCATATGATTCAGGTAAATGCTTTTATGGAGTTGAATTTCTCCAAGTTTGGCAAATACCGTAGATCGCAGCGCACCTCTTTCTACATCAAGTCAGGAGGTGGAATTAACTTCTACAACCCTAACATCAAAGAAGATATTCGCTATTCTACCGCTTTTGAATTGCGTCCGAACGCCTATATGGGTTTCAACTTTTTTGGCGGTGCAGGGCTCAAAATCAGAACCTCTTATCAGTCTTACCTCAGTGTAGAAGTCACTAGGCATTTCTGCAGTTTTGATGACCTTGAAGGATTTCAGTACATCAACAACCGCACAGCCAATGACTTCTACGGAGGAATGCGAATTGGCTATTCTTATATGTTCTTCTGATCTACCAAGAAGTTCTTGGTAATAGACAGTTCTGACTGTTGTATGCCGGAAAGTGTACCTGAGTACAATAGGTTACCTCCTTTTCTTCCTCCTTCAGGTCCCAAATCAATTATCCAGTCTGCCGCTCTTACGATATCCATTTGGTGTTCAATCACCAAAATGGAGTGGCCTTTTTCCAACAAAGCGTCAAATGATTGCAAGAGCTTGGCCACATCATGAAAGTGAAGGCCGGTTGTGGGTTCGTCAAATATGAAGAGGGTTGGCTCAGATTCTTTTCCTTTTAAGAGAAAGGAAGCGAGTTTAATGCGTTGGGCTTCTCCACCGCTCAAAGTGCTGGATGATTGTCCAAGGCTCACATAACCCAGTCCAACATCCATGAGCGGTTGAATTTGGGCGGCAATGCGTTCTTTTCCATGTGCTTGAAAAAAGGTCACCGCCTCTTCTACCGTCATTTCAAGCACATCAAAGATGTTTTTGCCTTGAAATTTAACTTCTAATATTTCCTGCTTGAATTTCTTGCCATGGCATTCTTCACAAACCACATGCACATCGGCCATGAATTGCATCTCAATGGTGACTTTTCCCTCTCCTTCGCATTTATCGCACCTTCCCCCAGCCACATTGAATGAGAAATGTTTGGTTTTGTATCCCCGCTGTTGAGATAGTGTTTGGTCTGCGAAGAGACTCCGGATATCGTCATAGGCCTTCAAATAAGTAACCGGATTGCTTCGAGAAGACCTTCCGATTGGATTTTGATCCACAAATTCTACCCGACGAAGCATATTCAGGTCCGCCACCAGCTTCTTGAATTTTCCGGGTCGATCACCTTGCCCTTCCAGTTCTCTTCGAAGTGCGGGATAAAGGATGCGTTTGATGAGGGTGCTTTTGCCTGATCCACTAACGCCGGTCACTGCTGTGAGAACTCCCAAAGGAAAATCGACATTGATGCCTTTGAGATTGTTTTCTTTGGCCCCTTCAACACGTATAAAACCAGTGGGTTTTCTCAAGGCCGTTCTTGACAGGGCAGGTGAATGTCCTAGAAGATAACGGGCCGTATGGCTTTGGTTTAGGGCATTTTTGAGCTCCGACCATTTTCCGGCAAAAACTTTTTGTCCGCCATGAACACCCGCATCAGGGCCTATGTCGATTAAATAATCAGCCTTGCGCATGATATCTTCATCATGCTCAACTACCACTACGGTATTGCCCAGGTCACGGAGCTCTTCAAGCACTTCAATGAGCTTTTCTGTATCGCGAGGGTGCAGCCCGATGCTGGGTTCGTCTAGTAGATAGATACTACCAACTAAACTGCTGCCGAGGGAAGTAGCCAAGTGCACTCGTTGAGATTCGCCACCAGAAAGGGTAGAAGCTTGTCTATTCAAATGGAGGTAAGGCAGCCCTACCTTCAAGAGGTAGTTCAAGCGATTGTTGATTTCTATTAAGAGCCTATCAGCAATTTTCGCTTGTTCTGCATTTTCCCAAGCCAGCGATTGGAAGAAGTCTGCCAGTTGATCAATGGGCAATTCATTCAACTCTTGGATGGATTTCCCTTGAATTTTGACATAGCTGGCCTCTTGTCGAAGTCTTCCTCCCTCACAAACGGTGCAAAGTGTTTTACCACGGTAACGGGCCAACATTACCCGATACTGAATCTTATAACTTTTTGATTCCAAGTAATCAAAGAATGCACGGATGCCCTTCAACCGTCCTTTTCCATTCCAAAGCAGTTTTCGCTCTTCATCGCTTAATTCGTCATACGGTCTGTGAATGGGAAAATTGAGCGCTTGGCTGTTGAGAATAAAATCATGTTTCCATTCTTTCATCTGTTCACCCTTCCAAGCAGCTACGCAGTCTTCATAAACAGAAAGGTGGGGTAGGGGAACAACCAAGTCTTCATCAATTCCGATGATGCTGCCAAATCCTTCACATTTTGGGCAGGCTCCATAAGGATTGTTGAAACTGAATAAATGGGTGGAAGGAGGGTCAAACGCCATTCCATCCAACTCAAAGCGATCGGAGAATTCCTTTCGTTCGCCATTTTCAAAATCCATGATGATACATGAACCTTCCCCTTCATAGAATGCAGTTTGAATAGAATCGGCGGCGCGACTAAGGGCATCATCTTGCAGATCATCAGCCACCAATCGATCAACCACCAACTGCAACTCCAATGGCGCCTTTACAGTATTCTTCAAAAGATCTGCAATAGTGGCTACTGCACCATCGATTAAAACGCGGGCAAAACCCTGACTTTGCAGTAAGTCCAACGTTTTCTCAAAAGGCAATTGCACTTTTATAGGAGCGAGAACCAAAAGCCGATGACCTTTTGGCAAGCTGTTAATATGATCAATGACATCTGATACCGTATGCCGTTTAACTTCTTCTCCTGAAACTGGACTAACGGTTTTACCTACTCTGGCAAAGAGTAGCTTCATGTAGTCGTAAATCTCCGTAACGGTTCCTACTGTGGAGCGCGGATTCCTGCTGGCCACTTTCTGTTCAATGGCAATGGCAGGAGACAGTCCGGAAATACCATCGCAATCTGGCTTGTCTAATCGACCTAGAAACTGACGGGCATAAGAAGAAAGGCTCTCCACATAGCGTCTTTGACCTTCGGCATAGAGCGTATCAAAAGCCAATGACGATTTTCCAGAACCGCTCAAGCCCGTGATGACAACTAATTGATTCTTAGGAATATCTACATCTATGTTCTTGAGGTTGTGTACACGAGCACCTCTTATAGCGATTACTTCTTGGCTCATTTCAGACATATACTGGGGCTTTCGCGCCCGGCTTAGAATAGTTTGCGAATTTACATGGAGGACAGTTCGACTTTGTTCATAATGAAATTTGAATATATTTGTTCCAACAGTCATTCAACAGACACCCTATAGCAGACACTTCTACTCCACAAAAGCAGTTTTTTAACGCAAAGCCTAGTGCTTATGGAGCAAAGTGTCAATCAGGACCGTTTCTTGGTCCACAGTTATGTGCAGGGTAATGAGCAAGCTTTAGAGCAGCTTATCAACAAGCACCAGCAAAAGGTATTTGGTTTCATCTTGAAAAAGGTGAGAAATGAAGATGTCGCCAATGATATTTTCCAAGACACCTTTGTAAAGGTTATTCAAACCTTGAAAGCAGGGCGCTACAACGAGGAAGGAAAATTTATTCAATGGGTCTTGCGAATTGCGCACTAGCTGGTGATTGATTATTTCCGGAGAGAGAAGCGCATGCCATTGGTACGTGAGACGGAAGACTTCAATGTGTTGGATATTTTGAACGATGGAGAACGCAATGCAGAAGAACTTACGGTGTACCAGCAAATTCTCAAGGACGCCCACAATTTAGTAGACCATTTGCCGGTAGAGCAGAAAATGGTGTTGCGGATGCGAATCTATGAGGGTTTGAGCTTTAAGGAGATAGCAGACAAAACAGATGTGAGCATCAATACGGCTTTGGGAAGAATGCGCTACGCATTAATTAATATGCGCAAGCTGATTGAGAAGCATGAAATTCTGCTCATGGAATAATTTTTTGCCCTAGGCAATATGCCCATGCTGGTGTGCGTTTCTTGGACAAACACCACTTATGGGAAGAATGGTTACACTGCATTTTGAGAACACCACGGCAGAAGAGCCAAAGGCGCGCAAAGAAGTAATTGCTTTTTTGCTGAACTATTCCAAATCACTGGAAGTAGTGCACACCGCAGAAATTCAAGACGTGTACTTGCTCAAGAACTGAGTGTTTCTCACCAACACTAGGCGTTAGTGGCCAACGATCTTCGGATCAGTTGGCCACTTCACTTAGAAACTTAATGAAGACCAGTCGCAACTCTTCTTCATCATACTCTCCATCAAATTCTTTATGAGCTTCTTGTAGATCTTCTGAGTCCGCTTCCATAAAGTAATCGAAGATCTCCTCGATTTGGTCTTCGTCCAGAATTTCGTTCAAGTGGTAGTCGAGATTGATTCGCGTGCCAGAGCGCACAATTTGTTCAATTTCAGCGATCAAGCTAAGCAAATCCATTCCCTTTGACTTGGCAATATCTTGTAATGGGATCTTGCGGTCTGTAGATTGAATGATGGTGACCTTGTGGGCAGATTTGTTAGGAACGGATTTAACAAAAAAGCTTTCGTCTTTTTCTATTCCTTGATCTTCAACATATTGACGAATTATCTGAAGAAATTCTTGTCCAAATTTCTTCACTTTTCCTTCCCCTACACCTGAAATGTGCTTGAGTTCCTCTTCGTCAATCGGGTAGTGCAGGGCCATTTCATGCAGTGAGTTCTCTTGAAACACGGCATAAGGAGGGATGCCCTTTTTGGCAGCGATGCGTTTACGGGTATCCTTCAGCATATTGAATAGCACCTCATCCATCACGGCAGCCTGCTGCGATGAACCTCCGGTATCAGCATCAGCAGCACCGTAATCTCGGTCTTCACGAATCATGAAGGCAGTAGGCGATTGAAGGTATTCTGCCGTTTTGTTGTTGAACTTTAGCACGCCATAGCTTTCGATGTCTTTGGTGAGATAACCTTGAACAGTAGCTTGTCGGATTACGCTCAACCAGTGCAGCTCAGACTTGTCTTTCCCCTTGCCGAAAACATCCATATCATGGGCCCTATTGGACTTCACGATGGAGTTTATTTCACCTCTAAGGATGGCAGAAATATGCTGAGTTTTCAGCCGCTGATGGGTTAAATCGATGGTTCGTAAAACCAGTTTGAGATCATCTTGAGCATCAAAACTTTTGATGGGGTCTTTGCAATTGTCGCACATGCCATCGCATGCCTCTGTTTCAAAGTGTTCTCCGAAATAATGGAGCAGAAAAACCCTTCTGCAACAACTGGTTTCTACATAACCAATAGTTTCTTGAATGAGCTGTCTTCCAATTTCTTGCTCTGCTACCGGCTTGTTGTGCAAGAATTTTTCAAGCTTCTCTATGTCTTTAAAGCTGTAGAATGCCAGGCAGTGTCCTTCGCCGCCGTCTCTTCCTGCTCGGCCGGTTTCTTGGTAATAACTCTCCAAGCTCTTGGGGATGTCATAATGAATAACAAAGCGTACATCTGGCTTGTCAATCCCCATTCCGAAAGCGATGGTAGCCACGATAACATCAGCGTCTTCCATCAAGAAAGCATCTTGGTGGCGCACTCGTGTATTGGCGTCTAAACCAGCATGATATGGAAGTGCTTTTATGCCATTTACCTGTAAGGTTTCGGCAATTTCCTCCACCTTTTTTCGGCTCAAGCAGTAGACAATGCCACTCTTTCCTTCGAAGCGCTTGACAAATCGAATGAGCTCTTTATCAACATCTTTTTTCGGACGCACCTCATAGAACAGATTGGGTCTATTGAAAGAAGAGATAAACACCTGGGCATCTTCCATCCCTAAGTTCTTCTGAATATCAGACTGCACTTTAGGGGTGGCTGTTGCCGTGAGCGCTATGACCGGTTTCTTTTCAATGCGCTCGATGATTTGCCGCAGATTTCTGTATTCTGGGCGGAAATCATGGCCCCACTCAGAGATGCAATGCGCTTCGTCTATTGCATAAAAAGAGATTCCCACCTTTTGCAAGAGTTCAACATTTTCTTCTTTGGTCAACGATTCTGGAGCTACATAGAGCAGTTTCGTAACGCCATTGAGCAAGTCAGTTTGCACTTGTTGCACTTCTCTCTTTGTCAAAGAGGAGTTCAAAACATGGGCTATACCATGTTCAGTAGAAAAGGCTCTAAGTGAATCTACCTGATTTTTCATCAGGGCAATGAGCGGAGAAACTACCACGGCGGTGCCTTTCATGGTCATGGCGGGAAGCTGGTAACAAAGTGATTTACCGCCTCCTGTAGGCATGATTACAAAAGTGTCTTTGCCGTTTAAGACGCTGTTTACTACTGCTTCTTGATTGCCTTTAAAGCTGCTAAATCCGAAGAACTTCTTCAGTTGCTCGGTGGCTGTCATCTAGTAAAAATTGGGAGCTCAGACGTATGGTACGCCCGGCTGGACTTCAGTCTAAATATACTCCAAAACCCTATCATCAAAGTAAGTGTTTACAAGAAATTCCTCACGCTGTCTCAACGGAATTTGTTGAATTTCGCAATCCCATCTATGACGAAGGAAAAAACCATGAGTTTCTTAGACCATCTCGAAGAATTGAGGTGGCATCTCATCCGCATTGCTTTGGCAGTGTTGTTCGCGAGCACAGCTGTTTTCGTTGCTAAATCATTTTTTGTAGATACCGTCATTTTGGGGCCGAGGAAACCAGACTTTATTACCTACCGCTGGCTCTGTGTGCTGACGCGAAAATTCAGTGAGAGCGGACTGTTTTGCTTTACGGAAATGCCATTTGAATTGCTCAATACGCGCATGGCCGGTCAGTTCACAACGCATATTTGGGTGGCGCTCTTGGGGGGCTTGGTATTGAGTTTTCCTTATGCCCTTTGGGAGATCTGGAGGTTCATTATTCCTGGATTACACAGCAAAGAGCGCAAGGCAAGTAGGGGGGTTATTTGGGGCAGTTCACTCTTATTCTTTGCAGGCATTGCCTTCGGATATTTTTTGATTTCCCCACTTTCCGTACAATTTCTTGGCACTTATTCAGTAAGTGATGAAGTTGTGAATCGCATTGATCTGGTTTCTTTTATGCGAACAATAAGTTCAGTGACGCTGGCCAGTGGAATTTTGTTTGAGCTTCCGGTAGTGGTGTTTTTCCTCGCCCGCGCCGGTGTAGTTGGTCCTCAAGCCATGAAAACCTACCGGCGCCACGCCATCGTGGTAGTTTTGTTGCTAGCAGCCATTATTACGCCTCCAGATTTGTTGAGTCAAATATTGGTGGCAGTGCCTGTGTTAATTCTGTATGAGTTTTCTATCGGAATAGCCAGAAGGCAAGAGAAGAAGCTCCAACAAAGAAGACTGTCATGAGAACATTGCGCGCAGAAGGATTGGTGAAAAAGTACCGAAGCCGACGGGTGGTGAAGGGAGTGTCTTTTGAAGTGAAGCAAGGCGAGATCGTAGGTCTCCTCGGACCCAATGGGGCGGGTAAAACCACCTCTTTTTACATGACGGTTGGTCTGATTAAACCCAACGAAGGACGGGTATTGCTAGATGATGAAGACATTACCGCTGACCCAATGTACCGCAGGGCACAAAAGGGCATTGGCTATCTCGCACAAGAAGCTTCGGTATTTCGAAAGCTCAGCGTAGAAGAAAATATACTGGGTGTTTTGCAGATGACCAAGCTGAACAAAGAGGCACAACGCGAGCGATTAGAATCTTTATTGAATGAATTTAGCCTGCAGCATATCAGAACCAATCGTGGGGATCTTTTGAGTGGAGGAGAGCGCAGGCGCACAGAAATCGCCCGGGCCTTGGCTGTTGATCCAAGTTTTATTTTGCTCGATGAGCCCTTTGCTGGCGTAGATCCAATTGCGGTTGAAGATATCCAAGGTATTGTGGCGGGTTTGAAGAAAAAGAACATCGGCATATTGATCACCGATCACAATGTGCAGGAAACGCTGGCCATTACCAATAGAACCTATCTGATGTTTGAAGGCTCTATTCTCAAATCCGGAACGGCAGAAGAACTGGCTTCTGATGAACAGGTACGCAAGGTGTACCTCGGGAAAAACTTCGAACTGCGAAAGAAGAAAATGTTCGAAGATTAAGAAGCAGAAGCCCTTCTCAATCGATCGTTTATCGCTCTTCCTAAGCCTTCATTGGGTACTTCTTGTGCCCATATCACCCTGGGTTGTAATTGTCCAAGTTGCCGTAAAGAAAGGAACAGTCGGGTTGCTGCCTCATGGAGATCACCCCTTGGTGACAGCAGCAATTGTTGTTCTTCGGGCAGTTCTTCAAGTGGGGTAGAGAAACCTAGCCAAGCATCGTTTTCATGAATGTCGACAGGGAACTGGCCGATGGGCAAAAGTTTCAATGGACTTCCCGGCGAGTAATGCGCCTCCAACATACCAGGCGCTGAGGGCCGAGAACTGGAAGTTCGGGCTTTCAACGGGTGTCCAAGGAAGTTTTCCAATGCTTCTTGAGGGATGCCTCCCCAGCGCAGTATTTCTGGTTCACTACTGGTAAGATCGAGGATGGTGGATTCAACTCCAACAGCGCAAGAACCGCCATCCAACACACCATAAATCCTTCCTGATAATTGCTCTTTCACATGGTCAGGATGGGTGGGACTGGTTCTTCCGAATAAGTTGGCACTGGGAGCAGCCAAGGGAAAAGGCAATTCTTGGAGCAAATTCCGGGCAATCGGATGGGCAGGCATGCGAACCGCTACTTTATCCATCCCAGCGGTTACGAGGTCGGGAACGCGTGGAGTTTTCCGAAGAATTAAAGTCAGTGGACCCGGCCAGAAAGCCTCAAATAACTGATGCGCAACATCAGGAATAAATGCAACACAGGCTTGCAAAGCCGAAATTTCAGAGAAATGAAGAATCAAAGGGTCAAAGGAGGGTCTTTCTTTGGCCTCAAAAATCTTGGCCACCGCTTGCTCATCAAGCCCATTGGCTGCCAAACCATACACAGTTTCGGTGGGGATAGCCACCAGTTGCCCTTCCTTTAAGGCTGCAACAGCTTCCTCAAAAGAGCAGGTAGGGCAAGCTTCAGTTGTCAAGATAACTGGCCGTTAGCTGGAACCGCGGAATCTCTACTTCAAAAGTTTCTTTGGTAGCCAAATCTTGAAAGGTGTACCACCCCTTCATGGCCCCGGCTGATCCCATTAATTGACAAGCTGAGCTATAATGAAAGACCTTTCCGGGCTCGAACAGCGGGGTGTGGCCTACTACTCCTTCTCCTTCTACCTCATGCAACGGACGCCAACTATCATAAATAAACCAATGTCTGCGCAGCAACTGAACTGGATGTTCACCTTGGTTCTCAATCCGAATATGGTAGGCAAAAGCGTGATATACAGCCTGATCGGCTTTGTAAAGACCTCGATATTCAGTCTTTACGTGTACTGCTATGCCATTTGTAGTCTGGGTGTACATCAGCCTTTCAACTAGTTGAGCAATATAGCAGCCAAACCATTTATAATGAACAATAAGATTGACATCCCCATAAAACCCAAACCGGCCAAAGAAAACTTGAACAATCGGCGCCAGGTAGATTGACCATAAAAGCGCTTAAAAGCTTTCCACAGATAGAATCCGTACAATAAAAGAACGAAGCCGAAGCTGTTCCATTCTATGGCCCATTCACTCAACATGGCCAGTAGAAGCAACAAAAAGAGGAGGGCGTGATTGTACAGGATGAAAACCATGTGATCTAAGAGAAAAAGACTTCTATGGCGGAGGTAAATGAGTTTTAACCAAAGCGCAAAAAAGGGTGTGAAGAGCAGTAGCATCATCAAAAGATGATCGAGAAAACTTTGGAGAATACTCGATTGATTGGCTTCAGCCAGACGATGAAAGAAGCGATAGACCATTCGATTTCCAAAGGAGGGAGGCAGCGCTAATGCTTTTAGGCCCTGCGTTTCACTTTCGTTGGGATGTTGCAAGGCATAGTTGGCAATCTTGCTCAGTGTGTCGTTCTCTAAGTTCACTTGAGAAGAAGTGGTGTCTTCACCAAGCTCACCAATTTGGATCAGAGGAGCGCTGTATTCTTCTTCGGTAGCTGTCCATCTGCTCATTTTTTGCACAATGAGGATGGATAGAAATAACCAGATAAAGAGCCGCAGAGGAGGAACAAATCGGCTCTTTTTCCCCATATTATAATCTTGAGGCAGCAGGCCCGGCTGGGTAATCAAAGGTTTCAGGGTGGTGATCAAACGTGAATCAGCTCCCAAAAGGTAGCTCAAGCTTGACTGGATGTATTCCAGTATGTTCTCTTTCCGATGGTCATTCTTCTGTCCACATTGCGGACAATAGTTCTCTCCATGCAGGAGTTTATCGCAATTCAGACATTTTGGTCCTTTGATGGATTTTGCCAAGGCGTGTTCAATAAAGGTCCTGTGAACTGAAAACAGCAAAACCAACTACCCGATCATAGCGGATGCCAATTTCTCTGTGGTACATAATCAACTGGTAGTCGTTTTCGGTTTCCCAATGTGCACCTTCTATCGGTTCAAAATTCGGAGAGCTGCTGGCGTCATCTACGCTCACGTACATATAGTTGTAGTAGCCCTGTTTGAGTAGTATTCGGGCACGATAAACTCCTTTGTTGTAATCATATCGCATTCTAAAGCGCGGAAGTATTTTCCAATCGGAGAGGGCTCCAAAGACATAATAATTGGCTTTGTTGTCTGCCTGTTCGGCGGCCAGTTCAAAATCTACCCACACATAATCGGCCTCTATGGAAGGCTGTTCTTTTCCGGTCACTCGAATGACTCTTTGGCCGTTGATGTCAAATTCGGTGCTGTATCGACTGATGCTTCGGGCGAGGTCTGTTTGCAGAAAATAAGTGAATAGGGTATCGAGTTCAATACGTCTGACATTCATTGAAAGGTTGCGTTCGTCTTTGGTGTCGAAGTTTCTCCATTCATTTTGGCCTGGGAATAGGTTTTCAAAATCATAGTTGTAATCCATTCGTCCATTTTGTAAAAAGCGCGGCTGCAAGTGGTTGAGGGCTGAATTCCACTGTTGATTTTGGAGCAGGCTTATTTGGAAGTTGTTGAAAGGGTCTGGAATATCATAGCCTCCGTGGGAAAGGAAAAAGTCTACCTCTTGATGGGTATCGCGGTATTCTACTCTATTGGGCCTTCGAACCTCACCGCCGGCCCGCACAAAATCTTCGTAGACAACAAATCGCCTAGTTAACAAGGGATATTGGGGGTCGTCTTCATAGATTACCAAGAGGTAGTTTCCGCTTTTGGTAAAGCGCATTTCTTCATTGGGAAAAGTTAAACGGTAATGGGTATAAGGCATGAAGGTGTTGAATGAAAAGTCGAAATCAGTGAGATAATAATTTTGATAACCGTAGAGGTATTCTGAAGGATTGAGGTCAGATTTACTCCAGTCGGCATTGCAGTGAATCACGGTATAATTGAAAGTAGTTCCCTGGGCCAGTAGATCGTCAAATTCGAGTTGTAGGCGCTCTCCTGAGCCGAGGCGAATGGCGGGAAAGGAACGTGGATCTCCCAGTTTGTACAGAAAAACTGTTTGAATACCGGGATAATACGCATGATCCTCCATTCGCAATTCCAATCCCCACTGCTCCAAATCATCGGCTTGCGCGAAGCTAATGAGGTGAAGATTAAGCATTAACAGCAAAAGCATAGGGCGCATAGGAACAAGTTTCAAAAAGAACTGTTGGTAAACACTAAAGAAAGGGCAAAAACAGAGGGTGACCAACAGCACAAATTTCTAATTTTGCCCGCGAAAAATCTACCCGATGTCCAAAGACATTCGGATCAAACGCGGCCTGAATATCAATTTGAAAGGGGCCGCTGATAAGATCCTTACCAACAGCTCTGCTCCGTCGGTGTACGCCATTCAGCCGACGGACTTCATCGGTGTCACTCCCAAATTGCTGGTGAAAGAAGGAGAAACGGTGCTTGCCGGTCAGGCAGTATTTTACTCCAAAGACAACGAGCGCGTTCGTTTTACCAGTCCGGTAAGTGGAGAAGTGGCGGCGGTGGTGCGTGGGCCCAAGCGCAAGTTGCTGGCCATTCACATCATTCCAGACAGCGAGCAGAAATACGTCAGCTTCGCAGCCAAGTCTCCTGCAGATTTGGATCGCGAGGCCATTGTAGAAACGCTGCTTGAAAGTGGGATGTGGCCTTTCATTCGCCAACGCCCTTATGCGGTTATTGCGCGTCCTGAAGACCAACCCAAAAGCATTCATATTTCTTGTTTCGACACCGCTCCGTTGGCAGCGGATGTAGATTTTACCATCAACGGACAAGAAGACGATTTTAAGATCGGTCTGGAGGCAATCAAAAAGCTCACCAAAGGCAAAGTGCACCTGAACGTAGATGGAAGTGGTGTGCCTAATAAAGTGTTTACTGAAGCCAAAGGCGTTCAGGTGAATCGTTTCAAAGGCCCCCATCCAGCAGGTAACGTAGGTGTACAAATTCACCATGTGGAGCCCATCAACAAAGGAGAAGTAGTGTGGTACCTTTACCCGCAAGATGTAGCATCCATTGGTTGTCTTTTTAGTAGTGGAAAGGCTGATTTTACACGGGTAATTGCTTTGGCAGGAAGTAGGGTGAGCAAGCCTCGATACACCCGTGCCCTTCCCGGAACGCAAATCAAATCGCTACTCCAAGGCAATTTAGAGAGCGGTAAGAACCGAATTATCAGCGGCAACGTACTCACAGGAAAAAAGGTAGCCCTTGAAGGTTACCTCGGGTTTTACGACAAGGTGGTGACGGTAATTCCAGAAGGTGACGAGCCCGAGTTTATGGGTTGGTTGCTTCCAAATCCTTCCAAGTTCTCCAACTCACGCACCATGTTCAGTTGGTTACAACCCAACAAGGTGTATGATCTGAGTACCATTACCAATGGAGAAGAACGCGCATTTGTGGTCACTGGTGAATATGAAAAAGTCTTCCCATTTGACATTTATCCCGTTCAACTTTTGAAATCTATTCTTGTTGAAGACATCGACAAGATGGAACAATTGGGCATTTACGAGGTGGCTGAAGAAGATTTCGCACTGTGTGAGGTGGTGTGTACTTCCAAAATTCCGGTTCAAGAAACCGTGAGAAAGGGTCTAGACCTCGTTAGAAAAGAACTCAGCTAAAAGCAATAGGAGTACATGAAGGCCATTCGCAACCTTTTTGACAATCTCAAGCCCCACTTCACCGAAGGGGGGAAGTATGAGAAGTTCTTCCCGGTGTATGATGCATTTGAAACATTTGCTTTTGTACCTGGACACACTACCCACAGCGGCGCACACATTCGCGATGGGGTAGATTTGAAACGTACCATGTTCACCGTAATTATTGCCATGACCCCGGCTTTGTTATTCGGGATGTGGAATATCGGTTTGCAACATTTTCGTGCCCTCGGCTTGGAAGCCGATAAGGGACTGATGGATTTCTTCCTTTTCGGCGCGGGCAAAGTGCTCCCTATGGTGATTGTAAGCTATGGTGTTGGATTGGGCGTAGAATTCATTTTTGGAATCATCAACAAGCACAGTATCAATGAAGGGTATCTGGTGAGCGGCATGCTGATTCCCTTGATTATGCCCATTGATATTCCGTTGTGGATGGTGGCGGTTTCTACTGTATTTGCCGTAGTCATAGGCAAGGAGGTTTTTGGCGGAACCGGCATGAACATCCTCAATCCGGCTTTGACCGCCCGCGCTTTTGCCTTCTTTGCCTATCCTTCATGGATGTCTGGAGACAAAGTGTGGGTAAATACAGGTGGTGAAGCGGTGGTAGACGGTTATTCTGGAGCCACCATATTGGGAAATCTCGCAACAACCGGGCAAGTTAACACGGCTTATTCCGATTGGGGAATTATGGAAATGATCGTTGGCACAATTCCAGGTTCGATTGGAGAAACAAGCAAGATTGCCATTCTCATTGGGGCCATCATTTTGCTCTTCACCGGGGTGGCTTCTTGGCGCATCATGTTGTTCTCAACCATTGGTGCATTGGTGATGGGCGGTATTTTCAATGCTGTGGCACCTTATGCTATTTCGCCTGAACAACAAGCATTTATGGCAATTCCTTTTTGGCAGCACCTCATTATTGGTAGTTGGATGTTCGCCACTGTTTTCATGGCCACTGACCCGGTTTCAGGGTCGCAGACGGAAACGGGTAAAATGTGGTACGGCTTCTTCATCGGCTTCTTTGGAATTATGATTCGGGTATTCAATCCGGCCTATCCAGAAGGGATGATGCTAGCCATCTTGCTGATGAATGTATTCGCGCCTTTGATCGATCATTACGTAGTAGAAGCGAATATCAAGCGAAGAGCAAAACGACTAAAAATGGCAAACGCATGAAACTAGACGTTAATAGCAATGGCTACACTTTTACGTTTGCCGCTATTTTGGTGGTAGTGGTAGCCGCTTTGCTTTCTTGGACATCCATCAGTCTTCAAGAACGGCAGGAGGCCAACATTGCCCAAGAAAAGAAACAGAACATCTTGGCATCTATTGGTTTGAGCGTTGAACGCACCGCTGCAGATGCGATGTACGAGCAGGTGATTGTAGAAGAGGCAATCATTGTCAACGGAAAAAAGAGCACAGGCGCAGACGTCTCTGCCTTCAATGTGAATATGGCGGACGAGGTTAAGAAGCCCGTACAAGAGCGCAAATTGCCGCTGTATGTAGCCGAGAATGAGAGTTCAAGGTCTTATATCATTCCACTTAGAGGAAAAGGACTTTGGGGTCCGATCTGGGGGTATGTGGCACTCAAGGATGATCTCAACACTGTTATAGGGGCTACTTTCGATCACAAATCTGAAACGCCTGGTTTGGGGGCTGAAATTTCTACTGGTATTTTCCAAGATCCTTTCTCCGGCAAACAGATCATGGAAGCTGGAAGCTTCGTGAGCATTGAAGTTCGAAAGGGAGATGCCAACGGCCCTCATCAGGTAAATGGCATCTCTGGTGGAACCATCACCTCTGTTGGGGTGGATGCCATGTTGAAAGACTGTTTGGCAGGCTATCAGTCATATTTCGATCAAATCCGCAACACCACGGCTTTGGCCCCATCTGCTGTTGAGGATGCAACCACTACTTTTTAAGGAACTTTTCCCATGAGCGACACACAAACGCTAGAAAAGAAAAAGTCTGAGCCGCTATTCTCCAAGAAGAATCGCAAGCTCGTCTCCAATCCGCTGAACGATGACAACCCCATTACCGTACAAGTATTGGGTATTTGCTCTGCTTTGGCCATTACGGTCAAATTAGAGCCCGCCATCGTGATGTCTTTGTCCGTGTTATTTGTACTCGGCGTAGGAAACGTGGTGATCTCATTGCTGCGAAACTTGATTCCTTCTCGAATTCGAATCATCGTGCAATTGGTGGTGGTAGCCTCCTTGGTTATTCTGGTAGACCAGTTTCTCAAGGCTTATGTTTACGATGTAAGTAAGCAGCTTTCTGTATTCGTAGGATTGATTATTACCAACTGTATTATCATGGGCCGCTTTGAAGCATTTGCTCTTGGTAATACTCCTTGGAAGTCTTTCCTCGATGGAGTGGGCAATGCCTTTGGCTATGCTTGGATTTTGATTGCTGTGGCATTTTTCCGCGAGCTTTTGGGCTCAGGAACCCTTTTCGGAATTCCTGTGTTAGGAGATGCCACCGCCAAGACAGGCTTGTATGCCTTGGGTTATGAAAACAACGGAATGATGTTGTTGCCTCCTATGGCATTGATCACCTTGGGCATCATTATTTGGGTTCAGCGCGCCCGCAACACCAAACTCATCGAAGACTAAGCCATGCAAGAACTTGTAAACATCTTCGTCAAGTCTGTCTTTGTAGAGAACATGATCTTCGCCTATTTCCTAGGCATGTGTTCTTACTTGGCAGTCTCTAAAACAGTGAAAACTGCCGTAGGCCTCGGAGCTGCTGTGATTTTCGTTCTAGGAGTGACCATACCGGTTAACTGGTTGCTGGAAAACTACGTGCTTCAAAAAGGCGCTTTGGCCAAATGGCTGGGAGAGGGCTATGCTGATGTGGATCTGAGCTTCTTGAGCTTCATTATGTTCATCGCGGTAATTGCCTCTATAGTGCAACTCGTAGAAATGGTAGTAGAGAAGTTTGCTCCTGCCCTTTATGGCGCCTTGGGAATCTTCCTGCCTTTGATTGCGGTTAACTGTTCAATCCTCGGTGGTGCCTTGTTCATGCAAGAGCGCGCCTATGGAACCATCGCTGAAGCCACCGTTTACGGACTTGGTTCAGGCGTGGGTTGGTTCTTGGCCATTGTGGCCATTGCCGCCATTCGAGAGAAAATCAAATACAGCCATGTTCCCGCTCCGCTGCGCGGACTAGGCATTACTTTCATCATCACCGGCCTCATGGGCATCGCCTTCATGAGTTTCATGGGAATCAAACTCTAACAGAGCACGGATATGTTTCTAGCCACCTCTGTCATTCTGACTAGCATAGTAGTATTCTTTGTAGTCATTCTTTTGCTGGTTAGCCTGCTGCTAACGGCAAAGGCCAAACTGGCGCCTTCAGGCCCTGTTAAGCTCGATATCAATGGTTCTGCTGTAGAAGTGGAATCGGGCAGCACCTTGCTCAGTACACTCTCCAATCAAAAGATCTTTTTGCCATCTGCTTGTGGTGGGGGAGGAACTTGCGGAATGTGTAAGTGTCAAATCACCGAAGGAGGAGGAGAAATTCTTCCCACTGAAACCGGTTTCTTTTCTCGAAAAGAGATTCAAGACAATTGGCGCTTGGGCTGCCAAGTGAAGGTGAAGAACGATATGAAGGTGAAGGTGCCAGAAGAAATTTTTGGTATCAAGAAGTGGGAGTGCGAAGTAGTATCTAACTACAACGTGGCCTCGTTCATCAAAGAATTCGTAGTGCGCCTGCCCGATGGCGAGCACATGGAGTTCGAAGCAGGAGGGTATATTCAAATTGATGTTCCCGAGATTGAGGTGGACTTCAAGAATTTTGATATCGCTCCCAATCCCAATGATCCCGCTGGTCCGGATAAGTTCAAAGCAGAATGGGATAAGTTCGGTCTTTGGGACTTGAAGATGAAAAACGATGAGGCCCAATTCCGTGCCTACTCCATGGCCAACCACCCTGCGGAAGGAAACATCATCATGCTGAATATTCGTATTGCCACCCCTCCATGGGATCGTGCGAAAAATGGTTGGATGGATGTCAACCCTGGGGTGTGTTCATCCTATGTCTTCAATCTGAAGCCTGGCGATAAGGTAACCATCTCTGGGCCTTACGGTGAGTTCTTCATCAAAGAGACCAACAAAGAAATGGTCTACATTGGTGGCGGTGCTGGTATGGCCCCACTTCGTGCGCATATCTTCCACCTTTTCCATACCCTAAAGACCGGAAGAAAAGTGAGCTATTGGTACGGAGGTCGCTCTAAGCGTGAACTCTTCTACATTGAGCACTTCCGAAAGATTGAACAGCAGTTTCCCAATTTCCGTTTCCATGTGGTACTCTCAGAGCCTTTGCCAGAAGACAATTGGAAGGTGACAAAGGATATAGACGATCGCGAGGGCGATGGCTTCCTTGGCTTTGTACACCAAGCTTTTATAGACAATTATCTGAGCAAACATCCTGAGCCGGAAGAAATTGAATTCTATTTCTGCGGGCCGCCCATGATGAATGCTGCGGTAATCAAGATGTGTGACGACTGGGGTGTTCCTCCAGAGCATGTTTCATTCGACGACTTCGGAGGATGATTTCTTCAAACTTCAAGGCCATCTTCGGATGGCCTCTTTTTTTGGTCTTAGGGCTGGCTTCTTGTCAAGAAAAGCCAGAATGGGTTCAAAGACAGAATTACGGTCCTGCCCAAGGCAGTACTTATCAGATTTCCTATATCACCCTCGCTGGCACAGACTACCAAGGAGCCATTGATAGCTTGTTGCTCGCCGTAGATTTACAGCTTTCGGCTTGGAAAGAACAGAGCAGCCTTTCTCAATTGAATCGAGGAGATACGCTGCCATTGCAGCAAAATGTTCTGCTTCAAGCAGTAATTGATAGTGCGCTTGAAATGCAAGTGAGAACAGCCGGGGCTTTTGATATCACCATAGGAAGCGTTATTCAACTATGGGGTTTTCATCGCAAGCAAGGAGCCATTCCCACAGACAGCAGTATTGCGCTGGCTTTGGCGCAATGTGGGCAAGATAAAATTGTGAGAGATGGAGAAAAGATTGTATTAAAAGACCAATGTTCGCTGGATGTCAATGGAATTGCTCAAGGATTTACAGTAGATATCATTGCAAGCTTTTTGGAAGCCAAAGGGATTGAGCGATATATGGTGGAAGTTGGGGGAGAGGTGCGTGCGCAAGGGATGAATATAGACGACAGAATTTGGCGAATAGGCATAGACCGACCAACAGAGGAGCGGGAAGATCAGCCCAGATTCATGCGCATTGTACCGTTGGAAAATAAGGCCCTAGCCACTTCGGGGAACTATAGAAAGTATGTGGTAGACCCACATACGGGCAAGAAATATGGGCATTCTATTGATCCCACCACTGGAAGGCCTAAAGAAGACGTTCTGCTCAGTGCCACGGTAATTGCGCCTACGGCTACAGCTGCAGATGCTTGGGGAACGGCCTTAATGGTCATGGGACTTGAGCAGGCCCAAAGAACGGTGCTTGAAAGACCGGACTTGGAAGCCTATTTGATTTACAGCAATCGGAAAGGTGAGTGGGAAGAGTGGACCTCCCCAGGTTTTCCTGAGCAACCCTGAGATTTAAGCGGCAGGCTCTTCTTTACGCGCACATTGCTGTTCAGGCGTTGCACCGCAGAAACTGCATGCCTCTCCGTCTTTGTTTAAATACGGACTTTGACTGGCGCAGGTTCCGGCGAACTTTCCGTCTTTCTTTCCCCAGATTTTTATAGCGATGCCCGCGAATCCGAGTCCGATGAGCACCAGAGCAATCAGAAAAATTTGCATGATGCAAAGGTACGTTCTTCCCTTAGTACATGATCAAGCATTTTGCACGATGGTTTGAATCTTTTGAAAGAGTATTTCGGCCATTTTTTGCTGGCTTTGGTGGGTCCAACCTGCAATATGTGGCGTAAAGATGATCCGTTCGTCTTTCAGCATTTTGTGGAAATAATGATCAGATGGATCCACACTGAGCGCTTCAAAACTCGCTGATTCATGTTCGAGTACATCTAGACAGGCTCCCTTTACCTTTCCGGCTTCCATAGCTTCCCAAAGGTCTTGAAGCACCAATTGATTTCCACGTGAGGTATTGATGATGTAGACCGGTTTTGCGAGTTGATTGAAAAAAGAATGGTTGAGATAATGACGCGTTTCATCGGTGAGGGGAAGGTGAATGGAGATTACATCCGCTGCTGATTGGAGGCTTGATAAAGAAACCTCTTCAACACCATTTTGAGCAAAGCCTGTGCGGTATTTATCATGGGCTAGAATGCGCACACTTAGTCCCTGTAACTTTTGAGCAAAGGCACTGCCCATATGGCCATAGCCTATGATTCCCACAGTTTTACCGGCGAGCTCTTCACCTCTATTGCCTTCTCTATCCCACTGTCCATTGCGCACTTGTTGGTTGGCCCGGGGCAGATGATTGAATAAGCTGAGCAGCATGGCCAATGCATGTTCTCCAACTGCATCGCGATTGCCTTCAGGGGCACTCAAACACTTTATGCCCTGTTCTTCCGCCCACAACACATCAATATGCTCCATTCCAGAACCAAAGCGAGCAATGAATTGCAGCTTCGGAAATTGTTTGAGCAATTCTTTCGGGAACTGAATACGTGCTCTTACCAACATCCCTCTCGCATCGGGGTGCATTTGCACCAGTGAATCTGCATGCAGTTTGGTACAATCTATACAGTTATACCCTTCTGCTCTAAGCTGGGTTTCCAACCAATCGTGACAATGGTCTACAATGAGGATCTTCATTGCGGGAGGTTGATGGCTTTGCCTTTGGGATATTTTACGGAGTATCTGAAACTCACTTGGCTACTTCCCATCGCCGGAACTTGAATTACCCATTTCAGTTCGCCAGTGGCTTCGTTGCGCTCAGCGCCATTGAGTTCTTCGGCTTCTACTACAACATCGGGATTCCGGCTCACGGGTAATCTGTCAAATACTTCCACCGAAACAGGCTCATTCTTGGTGTTTCGTATAGAGATCTGATAGGCCCTTTCTTCTCGCACTTTATTGCCAAAAATGCTCTTGCTCTGCTCAATGGCAATAGCTTCCCTTTTCAGTTGAACCCCTTCATCTCGTCCTAAGGCAATGGTCAAGCTATCACTGGTGGTAGCGGTGTTCAGCTGTGTTTTACCCAAATATTGGTCTTGAATGTACAAGGCTGCTTCACCGCTGAGGAGGTCAAGGGATTCCCATTGGGTGATTTCGGCAAATAGAAAGGCTTTATCCTCAAATTCTGGATATGCGCGATGGGTGAAAAAAGAGGGGATAGACAATTCTCTGAGTACAACACTTGCTTCCTCACCATTGCTTCCCACATCTTGCGGTTGACGAATGGCATATTGCACATTGGTGGGTTCTCTTTGTATGAGTATCTGACTATAAGTAGTTTGTGCCATTCCCGCTAAGGATTTAGAGGGCATGTTTTGAACCACATCTTCACTTACATCGTACATCATTTCACTGCTCGCCCCTCTAGCTATTGCTACTTCTTCCAGCTGTATGGCCGTAGCTTGTAGTGGAATTTCAAGAAACAAGGTGTTGGCATTCAAATAGGAAGAGTAGTTAGAATAGCCCATCAATCCCACCTCCACACGCTGCAGGCCTTCCTTGCTGCTCAACACAAAGCTGCCATCAACATCGGTAGTGGTGCCGGCCACATTTTGTCCTTTGCTATTGTACCCCAGAATTTGGGCAAATGGAATGGCTTCTCCACTGCGTTGGTCGTACACAATACCTTGTAAAGTATTCAGCATTTTGGGCGCCACGTATTGCGGTGGAGCCTGATGACGAGGTCGATAAGGCACACCCAGTGTCAATTCAAACGGCGTGAGGATAGGAGGCGCATTGCCTTTGCGGGGTTCTGCAGTGGAGAGCGTAAGTTGTACTTTATCCCAATCTTCTCCAGACTGTTGGTAGACCAATCCTTTCGCCACCAACTGAATGGGTTCGCTGAGCATACCGGCTTTGAGTTCATAGAACGGACGCCAGCCAGAGGTGGGATGTTGGTAATTGACAGACACTGAATAAGATCCAGCTACCTCTACGTTGACACGTGCTTCCACTGTGCGCTCGGTTTTGCTTCGTTTATTCCTCAGCGTCACAATCTGGTATTTCAATTTATTGATGTCTACCGCAATGCCGTCTAGAACCTCTTGTTTACTCTTCATTTTACTGCGCAGCTCGCGCAGCTGATTGCCCAAGAACAACATGTTTTGTTGCAGTTGGGTAGAAGTTAACCCGTTTTGTTGTCCACCATATTGGGTATTCTGCATCAACACCCTTTCCTCGGTTTTCAAAATCTCCAATTCAGTATTGTTGCTCTTGTGTTGATCAACTTTCAAGGAATAGGCCTTTTCTAAACGGATGGAGCGTTGCTTGAGCGAATCATGTTCAGCTGTACGCATACTGGGCCTAATGTCTAGTATTTGGAAGGCAGGCTTGCTATAAATCCGTATAGAGTTCATATCAAAATCTTCCGGCAAGCCGGTTAATACAATGGTTTGCTCTCCGGCTTTTAAAGGCATCTTGCCTTCGCGCTGCACATAGGCTTCTGCCCGATAGACCGTTACATTTTTAACCTGGGTTTTCAGTTCTTGGGCGTTCGCCATCCAACTGCTGAATAGGAGAGCGAAGAAGAGCCAATAGTTTTTCATGGAGAAGGTGATTTGAGATATCAACGCAGTGCAAGCTTCATTCCGTACTTTCTAAAGCCAAGGCCAAATCAATAAATTGTTGAACGCTGAGTTGTTCAGCGCGTTTCCCTGTCAATTGCCTTTCTGCTAGAATCGCTTCGCATGGCAGAGAAGACAGGGCGTTGCGCAGTGTTTTTCGCCTTTGGTTGAAGGCCAATTTCACCAATTGCTTCAGGCGGGAATAAGGAATAGACTGGGTAAATTCTACAGGTTTTTGGGTGCAGAGAATGACGCCAGACATCACCTTTGGCGGAGGAATAAATGCGTTAGGAGGGACATCAAACAAATAGGTAACATCATAGTAAGCTTGCATGAGAACCGATAGAATGCCGTATTCTTTAGAACCTGGAGGAGAAGCTATGCGCTGGGCCACTTCTTTTTGAAACATGCCCATGATTTCAGGGATGAAAGCGCGGAAATCCAAAGCGTGAAAGAGGATCTGGGAGCTGATATTGTAAGGAAAGTTGCCGACCAAACTAAAACCCGATCCTTCAAATATCCTTTCTAAAGGCATCCGCAAGAAATCTTCCGAATAAATACGCCCTTCCAAATGCGGAAAATGGGTCTGCAAATAGGCCACAGATTCCCGATCGAGCTCTACTACTTTGAGTCTTTCTTGCGGAAGAAACTGGGTGAGCGCGCCAGTGCCCGGACCTACTTCTAACACCCTTCCTTCTTCAGGCAATTGTAGCGCCGACACCATTTTTTCGCAATACTGCAGCTCTTTCAAGAAATGTTGACCGAGTTGTTTCTTGGGCTTAACCGGTTTCATGAAGCAGAAGATGGCAATAGTCCAGCACGGCGAAGCAGTGCCTTGGGATCGGCATCTCTTCCTCTGAAATTGCGGTATAACTCATCGGGTGGAATTTGTCCGCCTGCCTCTAGCAGCGATCGAAAGCCCTTCGCCACTTTGGGGTTGAAAATGCCCTCCTCCTTAAAAAACTCGAAGGCATCGGCATCTAACACCTCCGCCCATTTGTAACTGTAGTATCCGGCAGCATATCCACCTTGAAAAATGTGACTGAAAGCGGTGGAGGTTGCAGTTCCTTCCACGCGGGGAAGCAAGACTAATTCTTGCATCACCTCTGTTTCAAGTGCTTCTAAAGTGAAATTGTCAAATCCCAGATGATGCCATTGGAGGTCCAATCTCCCAAAGCTCAACTGCCGCAGGGTTTGCAGTCCTTCCATATGATTGGCTGCTTTCCGAATTCGTGCAACTTCTTCGGCAGGAATTAATTCGTTCGTTTGATAGTGACGGGCAAAAAGCGCAAGGCATTGGGCTTCGTAACACCAGTTCTCCATCAATTGACTGGGCAATTCCACAAAATCCCAATACACATGGGTGCCATTGATGGATGCATATCTACCTTCTGCCAGCATACCGTGCAAGGCATGTCCGAACTCATGGAACAAGGTGGTTACTTCTTGAAAGCTGAGCAACGACGGACGCGTAGCAGAGGGAGGAGTGAAATTGCACACAATAGAAATCAGGGGCCTGTGCGTTCCGTGTTCATCTTGGTATTGATCGCGGAAACTGGTCATCCAAGCACCAGCGCGTTTGCCAGCTCTGGGGAAGAAATCTGTGTACAACCAAGACAAAATACGCTCACCATCTGTGTCAATCACTTTGTAAACGGCTACATCAGGGTGGTAAACAGGAAGGGAAGGGTCTCGTTGAAAGGAGATACCATAGAGTCTTTGGGCCACTTCAAAGGCGCCATTGAGTACGGCATCGAGTGGAAAGTAGGGTTTTAGTTTTTCTGAGTCGAGGGCAAAAAGCTGCTGTTTGTGTTTTTCGGTGTAGTAGGCCACATCCCATTTGGCCAGTTCAACACCATCAGCCTCGGCGAGTTGTTGAAGTGCGTGCAATTCTTTTTGCGCTGCTGGAAGGGCGCTTTTTTTCAATTGATGGAGAAACTGCAAAACATTGTCTGGCGTTTTGGCCATCCGTTCTTCCAACACAAAATGGGCATGAGAATCGTACCCGAGTAAGCTTGCGCGCTCTTTTCGTAGTTGGGCTATGCGAAATACCCGATCTACATTGTTTTTTTCGCCTTGTAAACCACGTGCTCCAAAAGCTTTATAGAGTTGTTCCCGCACCGATCGATCTTGTAAGTAGGTCATGGCCGGCACATAGCTCGGATATTGCAGGGTTAAAACACCTCCCTCTGCAAATCCGCGTTTTTGCGCTTCTTCGCGAGCGGCTTCGAAAGCCTGATCAGGCAAACCTAACAGCTGATCATCGCTCAAATGCAAGAAATAAGCGTTGGTATGCTGAAGTACTATTTGTCCGAATTGAATAGAGGCAATAGACAGTTCTTCATCTATTTTCCTCAGGGCAGCTTTCTTCTCGATGGGTAGAGAGGCGCCATTTCGCTGAAAAGCTTTATAGGTTTTTTCGAGAAGGCGCAGTGCCTGCTGATCCAAAGTGCCTTCCTCTTTGGCATTCCAAACGGTGGCTACTCTATGGAATAAATCTTCATCCAACAAAATATCATTGGCGAAGGAGGAGAGCATAGGAGAGACTGCCTCGGTTACTTTTTCCAATTCTTCCGAGGTTTCGGCCGAGTGCAGATTGAATAGTATGCTGCTCACTTGGTCTAACTCCAAGCTGGCTTTTTCTAATGCCTCAATGGTATTGACAAAGTTGGCGGCTGAAGAGTCGCTTTTAATGGCTTGAATACGATCTTGCGCCACTTGCATCCAATATTCGATGGCTGGTTGAAAATGGTCAATGGCAATTTGGTCAAAAGGGGGAAAAGAAAAGGGCAGAAGTAGAGGATTCTGCCCTTTTGTTGATTGATCTGTTTTCATGAGGCCAAAGATAGCTCGGCCTTGGCGCCAAGGCTACTGCCGTATAATGCGATGGGTTTGTCTGGGAAGTTGCAGCAAGTAAATGCCCTTGGGGAGTTGGGAAACATCCAAACGCTGCTGGCCAGCCGCCCATTTCCCTTGCTGTATTTCTTTTCCTAGAACGTCCATAAGGCGATAAGACATGGGTTCAGGCAATTCCAAGAAGAGAACATCGCCTTGTACCGGATTGGGGTATAGCTGAATGGTTTCTTGATTCAAAGAAAGGGTGCCCACAGACGGATTGTTCACCACCTCTCTGTAGAAAAAGCGCGTGGCCCTTTGCATGATGGTATCTGTGCGAACTGGATCGCTGAAGATATCGTGGTCTACGCCAGGAAACGTATTCATTTCAGCAGTTGCGCCCATGTTTTGTAGGCGTTGGATCAACACCGAGCTGCCGTGCATTTGGAGGATGGGAGCACCGTTGAAAGTAGCGAAACCCACTCCGTAAGGCACAACATCATCAGCGGTGCCATGGAAGGAGATAGTGGCCACATCAGGGGTATTCACCATTTGGGTATCGAGAATGGCACCAATTACTTCGAAAAGGCCGATGGCCCGATTGGGAAAACCGGCCGCACCGGAATTGCCACCATTGATTCCTCCCAATTGGGTTAAAATTTGTTGGGTGGTAGGACTAGCTGTGCTTTCATCCCAAAAAAGCTGAGAATGTACGGCTGCAATAGATCCTGCTGAGACCCCTCCGGCTATAATTCGGTTGGTATCAATACCGTAGGGATTACCATTTTCTCTGGCGCTTTGGTAGAAGAAGCGAACGGCTGCGCTGTGGTCTTGAATGGCCCGAACGGCTGCCCGAGTAAGTTCCTTATCGATCTCCCCAATATTGGCAAAGTTGATCCCCAAGCGGTACGAAATACTGGCTGTTACATAACCCTTTCGGGCAAAGTATTCGCAAATGGCCACCATATAGGTATCGGTTCTATTGCCAGCTACAAATGAGCCGCCATGGGCCAATACCATCAACGGACGATTGGTGAGATTATCTCCTTGCGGTGTGTAGATATCAAGCGAGAGTGGAATGCCAACGCCTGAAACAGCTGGCGCTTGACCATACTGCACATTGGAAGTAAGGTCCACATTGGCAAACACATCAGTCAGATAGCGCTGGGCCTGAAGTGGCAGGTAGAGCAAGAAAGCGAAGAAGTAGTAGTAGGGTTTCCTCATGTTATTTGAATTGAATCTGAAACTTACAACATAAATGCCACGAAGATGGAGAAATGTAGAGGGTAATAAAAAGGTGGTATCTCTTGCTTAAACGCCTTTTTGCCAATGATGTTGCCTAAGCTTCTGTTGAAATGGATTAAACTCAAATAGCCTTAATTTTCGTGAAAACTGCCTCACCGATGAATGATTGGCTATCTGTGTGGAAATTATGGGGAATTGTCATCTTAATTATTCCAAGTTATTTATCTGCCCAACAAAAAATAGTCATTCACCCAGATCAGGTCTATTCCTTGGCCATCGAAGGGGCTCCTGATGCGCTCTTTGATGAGCAACTACAGCTTGGCGATCCTGAAAAAGGGCGTTCCAATAATCCGGTGTCTCCATTTGACCATATCGCGCGTTCGCACAATACCCACGCGCAGTAGGTAGTAGACTTGGGTGGAGTATACCAGATGCAGGCCATGTGGCTGTTTGACATCAATGCCAGCGACACCTTGTTTGTGTATACCGGTAGCATCAACGAATGGCAGTACGAGGGTTTTATTATGCCCCATCGCTACAACAGTTGGGAACGCCTGCCCTTGAAAAGGAAGGGGCGCTATTTGTTGTTGGATTTCAAGAGTATGGGAGCTAAAGTAGGCGAGTTGGTGTTTTATGGCGAACTGCAGCAATCCATTCCTGCTCTTCCTCCTCCTTCTCAACAGCCACCGCGAAAGAAAAAGAGAGTGGCTGATTTCTTGGGTGTGAATGCCTTCAACTGGAACCAACCGGATCAGCTGGGCGCTTTTCAACAAGTTCGGGAGTTTAGAGAATGGGGATGGAGTGATGGGGTGGATGTGGAAAACTAGCCAGCCTATCCTCACAATCGCTTCGCTTGGTCTCCCGGCTATCGTTTTGATGCCGATGCTTTTTACAGGCAAATGAAAAACGCTGGAGTAGCCGTTACTCCTTGTTTACAGCTTTCAGCACCTTGGCTTCACCAAAAAGCAGATCCCAACAGCAAACCAATTTGGCCCAAAGGCTCGGCCATGGCGCCAAGTTCTTACCAAGCCCATGCCGACTACCTTTTTCAGTTTGCTGCGCGCTATGGCAGTCGAAAGCATGCAAAAGAAATTTTGCGTTTGCGAAAAGACCAACAACCTCTTTCTGGTCTGAATCTCATTGGCTAGATAGAGAATTGGAACGAACCCGACAAAAAGTGGAAAGGAAAGGAGGGCTACTTCAATCCTTTTGAGTTTGCCGCTATGTGTAGCGCTGATTACGCCGGGCATTTGGGTGCCCTAGGTCCTCATATGGGGTTGAAACAGGCTGACCCACAGCTAAAAATGGCGATGGGGGGATTGACGGAAATCGATTTGGATTATCTCAAGACCATGAAGCTTTGGGCCGATGAGGTACGCGGGAGCTTTCCGGCAGATGCCATCAATTTGCATCACTACAGTAATGATGCAGGCGGTGAGCATGCTGGGGCCAAGCGGGGTGTTTCGCCTGAAGACGATAGATTGCGCGAGCGGCTTTTGGAGGTGTGCAGCTGGAGAGATCAAGAACTTCCTGGTGTAGAAATATGGCTCAGCGAGTTTGGCTACGCCACTCACCCCGGCTCTGAACAGCGCGCTGAAATTCCTGGTTCGGGCCTGTCTACCGAGGAAGTACAAGCGCGATGGCTGGTGAGAAGTGTTTTAGAGATTCTCGCTGCCGGCGTAGACCGGGCGTTTGTTTTTAATCTTTATGACCCCAGAAGCGAGGCTCCTTCAGCTTTTGGAAGTTGTGGCCTGATGATGGATCCTTGGGGGCCACAAGATTGC
>CAZDPF010000002.1:28879-47072 GCA_964507215.1 uncultured Chryseobacterium sp.
AGTGATTGGGGAATGTGATTAATATTTTCTATTGGTCAATAGGCAAATCCATCTCAGGTGCATGCCAAATTTTCTGTTGACCCACTACATTTGAGGCAAATTGAAAACCTATGAATAAACTTGTACTCACTGCAGGAGCTGTTATAGCTATGGTGGCCTGCCAGAACAACGCCAGTGCGCCACAAGATTCTTCTGAAGTGGTGGCTTTTAGTGCTGCTGATTCAATGTTACTCTCTCGTGCACAAGGGGTTTTCAGACCTCTGCCCGAAGGGGCTTCATTTGATTCACCCAAAGCACAGCTAGGCAAGAAGCTCTATTTTGAAACAGCTCTATCTATCAACAATGAAATGAGCTGTAATTCATGCCATTTGCTCGACAATTTCGGCGTAGACAACGAGCCTACTTCACCTGGTCATGAGGGCAAGCGCGGCGATAGAAACAGTCCTACGGTATACAATGCTTCTTTGCACGTTGCCCAGTTTTGGGATGGCCGAGCAGCCAACTTGGTAGAGCAAGCCAAAGGCCCTATTCTCAATCCGGTGGAAATGGGTATTCCTGATGAAGCCACTGCTGAAAAGCGCATCCAAGCCATTGAAGCTTACGGACCACTTTTCGCTTCGGCCTTTCCAGAAGATCCCAGCATCTCTTATCAGCACATCGCTGAAGCCATCGGAGCTTTTGAAGAATGCTTGATTACGCCTTCTCCTTTTGATGATTATCTCGCTGGTAATATTGACGCCCTCTCTGCGACGCAACGCGAAGGACTCAAGAGTTTCATTGATGCAGGATGCATTACCTGCCATATGGGCAGTGGTCTTGGTGGCAATATGTACCAGAAGTTCGGATTGATCAATGGTCCGTACTGGGACTATACCGGAAGCACTAGACATGATCGTGGTAGGGCTGAGGTGACTGGTAATGAGGCCGAAGAGTTTATCTTCAAGGTGCCTTCGCTGCGCAATGTTTCCAAAACAGGCCCATATTTTCATGATGGCGTGGTGGCCGATTTGGGCGAGGCAGTGCGCATTATGGCCAAAACACAGCTGAATAAGGAGCTGTCTGAGGAAGAAGTGAAGAGCATTGTGAACTTCCTTGAAAGTTTAACAGGAAGCATTCCTGAAAAGGCACTGGCAGAAAGTCCGGTGGCTGCTGAGTCAGCAGATCAAGCTTAACCTACTTTATTCATGCATAAAAAAGCGCGGCGAGAGCCGCGCTTTTTTATTGAATACCCAAACGCTCTTTGAGCAGCGGCCGGTACGCCCTGCTCACAGGAATCACATTTCTGTCTATGACCACGGTGGTTTCATCTACGTCTACAATCTTCTTTAAGTTAATAATGAATGAACGGTGGGTGCGCTGAAACAGCGAATTAGGCAACTGCTCTTCCAGCTTCTTCATGGTAGAATGAATCACATATTTGCCTTGGGCCACATGAAGCGTGATGTAATCATCTTCAGATTCAGCATAGAACAAATCTTCAAAGGCAATGCGTACATAACGCCCGTCTGTACGAACAAATAAGTCTTCTCTATCCAACTCTTTCACCTGGTTTTTCTTCAGTTGTTGGCGGTCTTTGAAGCGTTTTATTGTTTGGTTGAGTCTCGAAAAACGAATGGGCTTGGTCAAATAATCTAAAGCTTCGCATTCGAATGCTTTTAAGGCATACTGTTCACTTTGGGTGGTGAAGACCACGGTTGGGAGGCTCTTGGCGGTTTCCATCAGTTCGAGCCCAGAAATATCAGGCATCTCAATGTCTAAAAAGAGCAGATCAACGGCTTGTTCTTGAAGAAATTTCAAGGCATCAATAGGGGAAGTGAATGTTTCAAGAACCTTTACTTCCTCGTGTTTTTTCAGCAGAAACTGCAAGGCTTCAATGGCCATTGGGTCGTCGTCTACAATAATGGAGCTGATCATACGATTCGTTTGGCCAAGGTTTTTTGATAGTTTTCTACTGTAGGCTTGAGATTTTTGAAGTTGGCAAAAATGGGTTCGCAGGTATTCTCATCCCATTCAGAGAGGGTACCTGTTTTAATCGCTTTTTCCAACTCACGGACTTGATCTGCCAATGCGGTAGCACCAATCATGAGCAGCATGGGCGTGAGTTTGTGAATCCAAGCGGCCAATTCATTCAAGTCTTTGCTTTGTTGCATTAAGGTGCAATGGGCGTACTCTCTTTCCAAGCCTTTTAAGAATGATTGTGCCATGTGCAAGGCATATTCAATATCCCCTTCATAGAAATCGTTCAGGTATTCTTTATCCAGTTCTGGAGGTAGATCCAAGGAAGCCAAAAGGTTCTCACGGCGATCATTGGCTCTTTCTTCCATCCGCACCCAGCGTTGTAACATACTGGTCATTTGATCAGGCGTAAAGGGCTTGGTCAGATGATCATTCATTCCGGCATCCAATGCCTTTTGCTTTTCATCAATGAGCGCAGAAGCCGTTAGCGCAATGATAGGTGAATTCTGATTCGGATTGTTGGCATCTGCCCGAATGGCGCGCGTGGCTTCGTAGCCATCCATCTCGGGCATTTGCATATCCATCAATATCACATCAAAGCGCTCTTTCTGGCTGGCCAATACCGCTTCGTGGCCGTTTTCCGTTAACACCCAACTGGCTCCCCAACGGTGGAGAAGTCCTTTCACGTACTTCTGGTTCAGATAGGTGTCTTCAGCAATGAGAAAGTGTAAGGAGGAAATGTCGATGGGCTTTTCATCTCCTTCCCTTTGCAGGCTTGATGCAATTTCATCAGAAACTTTGCAGAAGATGCTGAATATGAAGCGAGAGCCTTTGCCTAGCTCACTTTCCAAACTAATTTGTCCGCCGTGTAACTCAATGAGTTGCTTGCAGATGGGCAGTCCTAATCCCGTTCCTCCATATTCTTTATGGGTCTGACGCCCTTCAGCTTGCTTGAATTTCTCAAAGACGGAATCAATTTTATCCGGCGCTATGCCAATGCCGGTGTCGCTCACTTCAAAATGCAATTCACAATGGTCGCCTTCGAGGCGCTCTGCTTTAAGTTGGATGTGAATATTGCCGTTCTTGGTAAACTTGATGGAGTTGCCCACGAGATTCAGCAATATCTGGTTGATGATATTGCGGTCTGCCAGCAGCGAATGCGGAACGTTTTGATCTACATCGAAAGTGAGTTTATTGCCCTTCTCCTTCGCCCGGTATTCTAAGGTGCGGCTCATCATGGCCACCGATTCATGAATATTGACCAAGCTCTCTGAAAGCTCCAGTTTGCCAGCTTCAATTTTGGAGAGGTCCAATACATCGCTGATCAAACCATGCAATACATCCGCAGCGTATTTGACATCTTGCACATAGCTAGACTGCTCTTCATTGAGCTCTGTGGTGCTCAGCAAATTGGCCATTCCGATCACCGCGTTTAAAGGTGTGCGGATTTCATGACTCATTTGGGCCAAAAATTCTTTCTCGGCTTGTCTTGCGCGTTCGGCTTCATCTTTGGCCATTCGGAGCTCAGCCTCTAGTTGCTTCCGTTTCGTAATGTCATAGTGAATGCCCATGCTCCCCACAACACGACCATTTTCGTCATAAATTGGTGCCCCGCTGATCAACACCCATATCCATTCGCCATTCTTTTTGCGAATCTGTAATTCGTAAATACCAGCTTGTCCTTTGCTCCGATTGGCTTCTTGCTGCTGCATGAAGGGAACATCTTCCGGACGAACAAATACGGCTAAAGGATCTTTCCCAGTTAGCTCACTTTCTTGATAGCCAGTCATATCGCAGAACCACTCATAGGCCCGTGCAATCTTTCCCTCATGGTCAATCTCCATGAGGCCGAGCTCCATGTTTTCAATGAGGCCGCGATACTTCTCCTCACTTTTCCGAATGCGTTCTTGAACCCTTCTAATTTCTGTGATATCTCTTGCAACAGCGGTTACTTTTTCGAGACTTCCATCCGCATGATAGGAAATATCTACTTGCTGTCCGAGCCAAACAATTTCGCGATTAGCGGCCATGGTGGGGAATTCCAAGTAGGAATTCGTCTCGCCGTTCATCACCATATCGGTGTAGAACTTCACCACTTGCTGCCGGTATTCTGGCAGTACCATATCGCCAAAATGCCGTCCCAAAATGGCGTCAACTGGAATGCTAAGTACCCGTTCTGCTACCGGATTGATATAAGTGAAAACACCGTTGGCATCGAGATTGAAAATAATGTCGCCGGCCTGTTCTACCAGACTTTTATACGCCTTTTGGCTCTCTGCCAATTGTTGGGTGCGCTCATGCACTTTGAGCTCCAACTCTTCATTGAGACGAAGCAGCTCTTGGTTTTTGTAATGAAGTTCTAATGCTTTGAGCTCCAGAATACGCTCGGCTTCCTTGCGTGCCCTGATCTCTCTCTGCAACCTCCTGTCGAGCACAGAGGGTTCCATCAGCCCACTTTTCTAATCACGAAAGTCACTTGTTGGCCACTTTCCTTCACCTCTTCCATGGTAATTTCTGCTCGCTCTTTGTACAGTTCAAAAGTGCTCTCGATCAGTCCGAGCGCCAAATGCCCCATGGCACGCTTGGAGGTGTACACCATTTTCAAGAGATTCTCTTCCAACCGCTCCGTGTGGAAATGCGGAAGCTCTGCGTCTGGATAGAGCTTACCCACCTCAATGTGGATGTGACTGTCTACGGTTTGTAAGAAGTCGATGGCTGTTTTGCTCGGACTGAAAAAATCTGGGTAATTCTTGTGGAAGGTGAAAAGAAGGTTTTTGCCGAACAAACGAAGTGCATCTTCTATGGGCGTTCCACTAATTTGGGAGTAAGCCACTACCAATTGTACCATCTCGGTATGGGGGTAGCTGCCTACAGATGTATAAACACCTCCTGATGCCGGCTGGGCCTTTTCGATAATGGCATCTACCATATCGTAATCGTGCAGTTGTTCAATGAGCTCAAAAAACTCGGTAAATACTATTCCTTTCATTTAGGCAGTTTGCTGGTGGTTCGTGTACTGTTGTAAGCCTTAATCGAATTGCCAAGATAAAAAGCTTTGTCGGCTCTTTCGCGTGTTTTTTGGCCCCTCAGCAGATGCTACCTTAGCAGCTCAATTTTCAAAAGAAATTCCTATGAATAAGCTGTTGAAAGTGCTTGCTGCACTTTTGGTTTTGTTGGTTTTGGCCCTCGTCCTTTTGCCCATTGTCTTCAAGGGCAAGCTCAAAGAAATGGCCTTAGAGCAAGCCAATGCCCAGTTAGAGGCTACGGTGAGTTTTGAAGACGTGAGCTTGAGCTTGATCAAGAGTTTCCCTGATTTTTCCTTCGGTATTCACGGTGTGCAAGTAGATGGAAAGGGAGTCTTTGAAGGCGTGCGCTTGTTGGAAATGGGCGAGCTCAGCATGACCCTCGATCTGATGAGTGTGATCAATGGAGAGCAGATAGAATTGAAGCGCATCAGCCTCAATGATGTTACCCTGGATGTGCGTGTGAATAAAGAGGGACAAGCCAATTACGACATTGTGAAGGCCGGAGAAGCCACGCCAGAAGACACCGCTGTCACTGCCGAAGCCACTCCTTTCAAATTGAGCTTAAACCGCTATGAACTCAATAATTTTAATCTGCATTACACTGATCTTGAGTCAGATGTTGAATTGGTGATTCGCTCTTTGAACCACAAAGGAAGTGGTGATTTCTCTCAAGATATTGTTTCTCTCAAAACCCAAACCCGAGTAGATGCCATTACGGCCCGATCAGAAGGAATGAACTACTTGCAAAAGGCATCGCTTAGTGCAGACTTTGATATGACCTATCACCAGACCGATGGCAAAGTGGAGTTCGGTGATAACAATGTGTTGTTGAATGCCTTGGGATTGCATTTTAACGGATGGGTTTGGCCCAAAGAGGAAGACATCACCATGGACCTGCAATTTGAAGCACCACAAACTGATTTCAAAAGTGTGCTTTCGATGATTCCGGCCGTCTTTCTGCAAGACTTTGAATCGGTTCAAACAACCGGTAAATTCAGTTTGAAAGGGGAGGTGAGCGGCACCTACAATGGGGCCAAAGAAGAACTTCCTGCCATCGATCTCCAATTGTTGGTGAGCAATGCGAGTTTCAAATATCCGAGCTTGCCTGCGGGTGTAGATAATATTGGCATCAATCTGAAAGTGAGTAAGTCGCAAGGTGGAATGGATCACATGATCATCCACCTACAAGAGGCCAAAGCAGTGGTAGCTGAAAATCCACTCTTCGCTCGTTTGCTGCTTCAAACGCCTATTTCAGACCCGCAGTTTGACCTCGCCGTTCAAGGAAGTCTCGATCTGAGCAGCTTGGCCACCATTGTACCGATGGAGGGCAGCGTATATCGTGGATTGGTTTATGCCGATTTCAAAACCGCAGGCAAACAAAGCGATATTGACGCTGAGCAATACGACAAGATTGGGGCGAAAGGAGAAATCAATTTCAACGATATCCACCTTGAATCAGACAGCTTGCCGTATGCCATCAATGTGAAGCAAGGTCAATTGGTGCTCACGCCACAGAAAGCCCAATTGAACAATTTGCAAATGCGCATCGGTGAGAGCGATATGGCCTTCCAAGGCGAATTAAATAACTTGATTGGCTATGCTTTAAGCGATCAGACCTTACAAGGAACTTTTAGCTTTAACAGCAGTCTGCTCAACTTGAACGAGTTGTCAGGCGGAGCTACAACCGAAGAAGAATCAACTACCGATACGGCTTCAGCCCCGCTGGAAATCATCCGCGTACCTACCAATATTGACCTACTGCTCAATGCGAGCATTGATCAAGTGGTTTATGGCCATCTCGACCTTCAGCAATTGAAAGGATCTATCGCCATACACGAGGGTAGTGTGAAAATGCAGAAAGTGGGTATGCAGTTGCTTGGAGGAAGCTTACAGGCCGATGGCGCCTATCACAGCCAACCAGAAATCCCAGTGGTGGATATGGACTTCAAGCTGATGGAGGTGGGATTCAAAGAGACCTACGACGCTTTCGAAATGGTGCGTCAGCTGGCGCCTGTTATGGAAAAGACCTCTGGTACCTACAGCACTTCCTTTAGTTTTAACGCTCCATTAGGCGCAGACATGATGCCTGATCTTCAATCGGTTTACGCCAAAGGACGATTGCAAAGCAAGGGATTGACCTCTGAACCTGAAGTCATGAAAAAGGTGGCAGATGTGCTCAAAGACCCCAAATTGAAGAAACTCGACATTGGCGCTGTTGACCTCGAATTTGAGATTAAAGATGGCCGACTAGGGGTAGAGCCGTTTGACTTGCAAGCGGGCGATGTGAAGGCCACCGTATCAGGCACCACCGGCCTCGATCAAACCATTGACTACACCATGAATATGGATGTACCTACAGACCGTATCAGCAGTAGTCAATTGCTAGCTTCTACTGGTTTGAGTTTACCCAAGCGGGTAGATGTGGCGGTGCTGATTGGTGGAACTACTACCAATCCATCTATCAAAACCGATTTGGGCAGCTTGACCAATAATCTGGCGGATGATGTAAAGGCCCAGGTGCAAGAAGTGGTGGAAGAGAAGATTGAAGAAGCCAAAGAAGAGGCCAATGCCGCGGCTCAAAGGCTGATTGATGATGCAGAGGCCCAAGGAGACAGGTTGATTGCTGAGGCCAAAGTGCAAGGCGATGCGCTTCGTCAAGAAGCGAAGAACAAAGGAGATGCCCTGAAAGCAGAAGCAGAAAAGCAGGCTTCAAAGTTGGAGAAAGAGGCCAAAGGCAACTTCCTAAAAGAAGCCGCTGCCAAAGAAGCCGCCAGGAAAATTCGGCAAGAGGCAGATAAGCAAGCCAAGAATTTAGAAGCCGAGGCCGACAAACAAGCCAAAGCGTTGGTAGCAAAGGCAGAAAAAGAAAAAGCGGACCTTGTGGCCAAGGCCCGCGAAGAAGCAAAGATTGACTGAGGTTTAGTTCAAACTTATCGGAACACGCACGGCGGTGTGCTCCCATTGCAGCTGCAGCATTGGGGGCGCATTGCCAACCATATTGATGGTGAGTTGCTCAATTAGCTGTTCTGTGCGTTCAACAGGCACCGTGATGGCCAACACATCAAATTCGGCTTCGCGGCTTGCTTCACTGTCCCAATTCACACCCCAAGGATATTGCTTGGAGTTCCAATAGAGCGTCCATTCTGTTTCGCCAGGTAAGGTCCAAAAGGTATAATCACCAGCGGGAAGTGTTTGACCTGCGATGTTCAAATCGGTGGCAGTAGAGAAAGTGGTGGCTTCATTAGCCCCTGTGCGCCAAACTTTTCCATAGGGTACAAGCTCACCAAAAATCACTCGTCCTCTTACCGATGGACTGCTGTATTCCATGCGGATATTCATTCCGGCATCTACATATTCCCATTGTTGCTCCGGACTGGCTTTCTTGGTTTGGTAAATCATGAGGCGATATAATCCAACAAGCAGCAGTCCTAGACTGATGAAGATGATCAATAGCCATTTTAAGATTTTCATCATTGAGGTGTTTAGCGATTCGCCCAAAGATGAACAGATTTCAATGGAAATGAAGCTTACAGAATAGGGGAGATCAATTGGTTGAATTCATGCAGCAATTGGGTTTGATTCAAGGCGTGAAAAGGAGCAGGTACCGGAGCGTTCTGCATGAAATCCAACATGGCCTTGGTGAGTTCTTCGGGCGCCTGCTTGTTCACCAGCACTCCATTCTGCGAATGAACCAACTCTTTGATTCCGCCTACATTACTCGAAATCACCCAGAGTCCGGCCATCAGTGCCTCACCAATGGTGCAGGGCAAGTTTTCATAGCCGCTGAACTGTACCAGACAACGCGCGTTTCGCATGCGTTCAGCCGCTTCTTGGTAGTTGAGGGTGCCATGAATTTCTACGGCTTCATCGGGAAGTTGAAGGGCCTTTTTCATTTCATGCAAAGGACGCAATGGGCCATCGCCACCTATACTGAGGCGCGCTTGAGGGTACTTCTTCCACACTTGATGGAAAGCCTGAAGAATATCTAAAGGACGTTTATTGGCGTCGAGGGTAGACAAATGCATGAAATCAAACGCCTTGTTTTCTTGCGGATAAAAAAGGTTACCATCTACCGGATTCCTCCAGACGGCTGCTTGAAAGCCTTTTATCTGCAGACTGTGTTGAAGCTGCTCAGTAACAGGCAAGGCGAGGGCAACACTGCGCTTGGCCAACTCAAAACGAATGAGTTCCCAGGCGTTCATTTTGGCATTGCGCTCAGCCAAATGACCCGACCAATGTTCGCTACATACCACAGGAACCGCAAACTGCTTCTTAAAGTAGTACAGCAAATCGCCACTGTGATGCAAGATTTGCCCATGAATGAAATCGGGAAGAAAACCAAACTGTTGTACCCTGTGCAAAGCCGCTTGCCGGCTGCGCAATCGGCCCAACAAAGATGAACGGCCGCCCGCGGTGTACAAATAGTGAAAGCCTTGAAGCTTTCCTAGCTGAATAGACTTTTCTTCAAAGGGCATCAGGGCTTGATGGACAGGACTGAAAGCCAACATAAAGACCTCGTGTTCCTCAGCGAGTAACTCAGCTTGCCTGATAATGAAATTGCCCAGTGTAGGATTGTCAGGATTGGGATACCAAGGCGTTAAGAAAAGTATTTTCACTTTGAACGGAGGGCTATTGCAATAAGCGCCACAAGATAACCATCCCCAACAGGTGAATGAAGGTAAGTACAAGACCTGCCTTTAAAGCCGGCCCTCCACTTTTACGCAAAGAACCAAGGCGGATGTTCATACCAATGGCCGCCAAAGCTGTGGTGAGCATGTAGCCATTCAATTTTTCTAAGGGCAATTGTACATCCTTGGGCAATTCGATAAGGTTAGACAAGAGCACCAAAGCCACAAATACCCAGAGAAAATAGGGCAAAACCGAACCTAGCTTCTTTCTTTCTACGCTTGAATCTAGACGGTTGGTGAAGAGCCATCGGCTCAAGAGCACCAAAGGGAGTAATAAGGCTACACGGCTCAATTTCAAGGTAGTGGCCAAAGTGCCGCTTTCTTCCCCCAATGCAAATCCGGCAGCAATTGCATGTCCAGCAGATTGCAAATAACCGCCTGTCCACCAAGCAGCTGTTTGTGCATCCGGTTCAAAAGGAGCCAAGAGCAAAGGGATGCCTATCAGGCCCAAGGTGCTGAAGAGATTGATGACCAGAACGGCCGCGCCTGTACTTTCTGCTTTGCAGCCAATACTCCCAGAAACAGAGGCAATGGCGGCAGATCCACAAACGGCTTCTCCACTTCCCATCAACCAAAACAATCTTTGTTCTCCTTGCAAGCCCAATGCGGGCAAAAGCCATCGGGCCGAGGCAAGAAGCAAGGCGGTAATCAGCAGCAAACCAATGAATAACTGGCCCACTTGCCCAATAGAGGCAAAAGATACTTGCAGCCCCAGCAAGGCCACCGCCCATTGCAGCACGTTCTTTTCAGTCCACTTACTCCCACTTTCCAAATAGGGCCTTAATACCTGAACATTGCCCAACAAAAGTCCTGTAATAATGGCCCAACTTGCACTACCCATCCATGGGGTGAAATGCGCCAGCCAACGAGCGGTAAAGGCTATACCAATGGCGGCCAATAGTCCCGCCAACACATTTTTCATAGAGGGCAAAAATAGGTGCAGTACAATGGCAAAAGGAGTGATAAAAAGGCCTTTTGAAACACGCTTTTGATTGTATATTTGCGCCCCCATAAATGGTGATTGTAGCTCAGTTGGTTAGAGCGCTGGTTTGTGGCACCAGAGGTCGCGGGTTCGAGCCCCGTCTTTCACCCCAACAAAAAAGCCCCGCATCAGGGGCTTTTTTATTTTCATGTCAGAGCTCCAGCACTTTAGAACTCCACAATGGCACCTATGGTGGGTAGAAGACTTCCGGTGCTATTCGGAATTTCTGTAATCAAATAGCGCGAACCATCATTGGGATCTACAATGGGTTGTCCCATGGCATCGCGTTGCACATCCACAAAAGGCGCACCTTCTACACTTTGCCGAAGAACATTCTGCAAGTCGAGGTAGAGGTCTAGGTTCCAGCTGTTAAAGAACCATTTGTAATCTACTCGAATGTTTACGCGATGGAAGGTGTTGAAGCGCTCGCTATTCAACTGATTGTAGTCTGGAATTCCACGTCCTAAGGCGTTCCAGTTGGAGATAAGGGCACTTCGGGGCAAATCAAAAGGCGTAAATGGCGCTCCGCCGAGCAATTGGTACTGCATGCCCACTTCCCAATGTTTTCCGAAGCGCTTGCCTCCAGTGAAGGTGAGAATGTGCTGATTGTCCCATGAAGAGGGAAACAGATCTCCATTTTTGTCTTCAAACTCGCTGCGCACAAAGGTGTAGGCCAGAATGCCATAAAAACCTTTGTAGAGCTTTTGCTGGTAGGTAAACTCTACGCCCACCGCGCGGCCATCAGCTACCGAAGCACTGGGCGCATTGCCAATAACCCCGAAGTCGCTGCCCAAATTGGCCAAGGTGATGGAATCATTGAGCAAGAAAGGATAGTTGCTGTAGTCTTTATAAAAACCTTCCAAAGACAGTTTGGCATTGATGCGCGGGAGGTAGTAAGCAAAACCGGCTACATAGTGGGTAGCACGAATGAAAGTGGCATCGCTATTCACCAACTCGCCATTTTCTTGATAGCCGAGAAGGGTATAGGGCGGCTGCTGATAATAAATTCCCCAATTGGCATTAAAGGCCAGTTGCTCGGTGAGGTTGTAACTCATCGACACGCGCGGAGAGAATTGATTGAACGGATTGGCCATGCTTTCATTGAAATCCAAGCCATCCATCCGAAAGCCAGCACTCAGGGTCAGGCGGGTGAAGAAGGTGCGGGTGGCTTGTGAAAACAAACTGTACTTGTACTGCCTGAGCGAAGTGCTGTAATCTCGTCTCGGTTGACCTACGGGTACACGTAAATCCAATTCATCGGTTTGGTACTTTACTTCCTCAAAGCCAAAGCCGTTGGTCAATCGCCAGCCGTTGTTGCGATAGAAATTCTCTACCCGGAGCTTGTTCTCAATTTCTCGAGATTGATAATCCTGCAGCTGCACGTCATTGGGGTCGTTGTTGGCATATTTGAAAGAGCTGTTGTTCAGCATAAAGCGGCTCAACACCACATTGGTGAATGATTTTTGTCCGAAGTAGGTGTACTTCATCCCCACCGAATAATTCCACTGCTCATTCACGGGCAGTACATTCAAGATGTAGCGCTGTTCTTCGGTTTCGTTGGCGTCGAGGTTCAACTCAAAATTGTCTATCGCTCCCAACCCGAGAAAGGTAATCTGGTGTTTATCGTTGATCTTGTACTTCACCTTGGCCTGAAAATCATTGTAAGTGGGCAGAAAGGGAAGTTCCAATGCGGAAAAGAGAAATTGCAAATAGCTTCTGCGCACAGATGCAATCATGGTGGTCTTTTCGCTGAGGGGACCGTCAACGGTAAGACCAATATCGCTGGCTCCGAGAATAGCGGTATAGGCCCATTGATCTTCACGTCCGTCTTTGAGCTTGAGATCCATCACTGAACTCAAGGTGTTGCCACGTTCTACCGGAAAGGCACCAGTATAGAAGTCTACTTCTCGAATAAAGTTGAAGTTGATCAATCCCACCGGCCCGCCGCCAGCCCCTTGGGTGGCGAAATGGTTGATGGTGGGAATTTCAATGCCGTCTAAGAAGAAGCGGTTTTCATTGGGTGCACCGCCTCGAATGATGAGGTCGTTTCTGAAATTAGGGGTAGAAGCCACCCCTGGAAGCGCTTGAATAACCCGAGAGATATCTTGGTTGCCCCCAGGGTTTCTTTGAATTTCATTGATGCCAATGGTTTGCAATGAAACCGGACTTTCCGGATTGCGGTCAAAACGCGCTTGGGCATCCACCACTACTTCTTGCAACTTGGTGCTGGAAGCTTCTAGCCGAATGTCTAGGATGGCCGGACGGGCATTGGTGACTTGCACCTCATAAGCCGTGTAGGTCTGGTAGCCCAACAAGCTGATGGTAACATTGTACAGTCCGGCTTCCAATGCAGAAATCTCAAAATTGCCGTCAAAATCAGTGGCAGTGCCTTTGTTGAGGCCTTCAATTTTCACAGCAGCCACCGGAAGCCCTTCATTGGTGGTGGCATCTGATACTCTTCCTCTAATAATGCCATTTTGGGCAAGTAATTGGCCCAAGGTGAGCAGGCTAATAATCAGAAAGACGATGCGCAGTCTATTCATTGGGGTTTCCACTTTGTTTAAGCTTTCAATACAACGATTCTGCTGAAAGGTTCCTTTTTGCTGTTGATTTTGCTTGATTTGTTGAAGAACAGCGACCAAGCGCTCCAACATTCAGGAATTCTTTTGGGTGAGTAGCTGCAAGTCGGTATGTCCTTCAAGCAACTGCGCGGCGATATGCACGGCCCATTCCTGCCTTTTTTCCACACTTTTAAAGCGGTCTAAGAAGAACAACACCGCTCTTTGTCTGCCCATGGTAAGCTTTTCAAAAGCCTGCCGAACTTCCTCATCGGCCCAGAGCACTTCTTGCCACTCCATGGGTACAGGCGCTTGCCAAATACTGTCATCCGCACGGAGTTCAATATCCACTTCCATTCCCACCGTCAATTGCAGCTTTTTCAAGAGGGGAAGTCCCATGTGGACATAAAACCCGCCATCCGAATAGCGAAGCAGTGCCGCATGCCATTCCATCTGTCCGCAACGCGCTACAATGCGTTTTTCATTTTGCAGTCCGGTAGATTGTACGTCTTCCTCTGCAAGCCAAGCGCCGTGCATGGCCGTTCCGGGATGGCGGAAGATCAAGGCTTTCATTCGCCTTCTTTGATGCGATCGAGCAAATTTTGAGGAAGCTGCTTGCTGGCATCCGCGCCCAGGTTTTTAATCCGCTCGATGCGGCCTACCACGGTATCGCCTTTGCGTGGACTTTCAAACAGCTTGTTCATGGCGGCGCTGTATTCTTTGCGGGTGTCTTCGAGCCGTTTCCCTACGCCGAGTAGATCTTCCATCAGCCCCACAAACTTGTCGTAGAGCGCCCCACTTTCTCTTGCAATCTCGCGCACATTTCTGTTTTGGTCTTCTTGTTTCCAGATGTAACTCACAGTGCGCAAGGTGGCCAAGAGGGTGGAAGTGGTGACCAATACCACGTTTTTCGCCAAAGCTTTCTCAAAAAGTCTGGGTTCTTCGCGCAAGGCCACATAGAGGGCTGGCTCAATGGGAACGAACATCATTACGTAATCCGGACTGTGTACGCCTTCCAATTGTTGGTAGTTTTTACTGCCCAAGGTTTCGATGTGCTTTTCAATGGACCTGACATGGTTCTTCAAGGCCTGTTTCTGCTCATCCTCACTGAGCGTTTCATCAATATGCCGATCATAATCTACCAAACTCACTTTGGCATCAATGATCAAGTGCTTGTCATCTGGCAGTTTGATGAGGTAGTCAAGGCGCTGTTTGCTGCCGTCTTCGGTGCTGTAGGTTGGTTGGGCTTCGAAGTGAATACCGGCGGTCAGGCCAGCGGCTTTCAAAATGGCTTCTAGCTGCATTTCGCCCCAATCGCCCTGTAGCTTTTTATCGCCTTTGAGGGCACGGGTGAGTCTGAGCGTGTCTTCGCTCATTTTTTGGCTGGCTGAGCTGATGTTGCTCAACTGCTCTTTGAGGGCTGCGCTGTAGGCAATTTGGTCTTTGTTGCTCTTTTCTACCTTTTGTTCAAAGCTTTCAATGCGTTCGCGCAGCGGGTTGAGGAGTTTGGAAACATTCTCCTCATTCATCTTTAGAAACTTCTCGCTTTTGGCCTCTAGAATGCGCTGGGAGAGATTTTCAAACTCTTTTTGGAAATGCAATTGCAACTGGCTCACCTCTTCTTTGTGGTGCTCGAGCTTTTCCAATAGGTTGAGGCGAGCGCTTTCCGCTTCTTTCCATTGGCCTTCTATCTGTCTGAGTTCTTGCTGAAGCGCTTCGTGTTTGTTTTGCAAGTTCTCATACAAATGGCGTTCGATGCGTTGGTTTTCTAATAATTCTATGCGTTGTTGGGCGCGAATAAGCTCTTCTTTTCCCACGTAGTTGCGCTGCCATTCTTCCCGTTCTGCCGCTTTTTCGGTTTGCGTCTTGAGTTGCTTCCAGAACGCGCCAAGGGCAAATCCGGTGATCAATCCGATCAGGGTAAGGGCAATCAACATATTATTGGTCTTCTTCGCTATTCATTTCTTCCAGTACCCCTTCCACAAAACCTTCCAGCCAAATACCCGCTTCTTCCAGTTGGTCTTCAATTAATTTGGCGCTGTGTTGAATGCGAATGGCGGCATATTTTCCGCTGAGTTTGCCCAAGGTTTTCTTCTGTTCTTCAGTGAGATATTGGCCATCGTCTCGGCTGCTTTCTGCCAAATAAACACCAAAGAGCGAATCAGCAACGGCCCATTCTTCTTGATCATAGTCGGCGGCTTGGAGATCTATTCTACTCACCAAAGATTCGAGTTGTTCTAAGGCTTCAGAGGCTTGTTCTTCCGGACTTTCAAAACTTTGGCAGTTCCAAAGCAAAGCGCAGCAGGCCAGAATCATCCATCTTTTCATTTTGATGAAATTTTAAGGAAGGGAATTTAAGGTTTTGTGCAACCATTGCCTCACTGCTTTGGGCTGTTGACTGAGCAAGAGGTGCTCGCCTTGTGCGATGAGTTCTGTTGGCTGAATACGAGCGGCCGGAAACAATGGGTCTTGGGCACCGTGCAAGCGATAGGCGTTTGGAGGCAATTGGAAGCGGGCTTTCAAACTTTGCTGGAGGGCCCAGTGGTAAGTGGTTGCGGGGATTTTTTGAAGAAAACGATCAAAGCGGTCTCCAAATTTCCCAAAGCGCTTTGCCCAGTAGGTAACCAATTGATGGGTAAATTGGGCGGGTAGCAGATGAAGTAATCCGCGCAGGGGAAGCAGGCGCAACCAGGGATTGATTTCTCTTTGGTGGATGGCACAGGCTAGCAACAACACGGGGAGTTCAGGTTTGACCTTTTGCAATTCTAGCACAGGCAAGGCACCGAATGAAAAGCCCAATAAAGCATCGCATTGCAATAGTGCCTGTGCTTCCGGACGTTGGCAATAATGAGAAAGTGATTCTTTGGAATACGGCACAGGCCACGGGAATACCTGCAAGGTCCAATCAGCGGGGAGTAGCGGCAACAGGGCTCTTTCATCTCCTCCCATCCCCAAGAAGACGCCCAGTGTTTTCAATTAGATTCGCTTGAGTTGCTGTTTGAGCATTTTGGTTTGCTCAGTAAGCATGCCTCGCTCATCGAGTTTCTTGACTTCTGTGAGCAATATCATGGCTTCCCTTTTCCGTCTTCGTGCAATGGCAATGCCTGCGAGATTCAATTTGGCCATGGCTTGGTCATGCTTCATGCGCAATCCGGTATTGAGGGCCTTGCGCATATAGGTTTCAGACTTGCCCATATTGGTTTGGGCTTCCATCAAGCCATTTAAGAAGTAATAGTAAGCCAATTGCCCTTTGATCAGGCTCTTTTCAGGCGATTTGATGCCTTGTAGAACCGCTTGGGCTTTGGGAAAGTTGTTTTTCCTGATGTGCCAGAAGGCCCAAAGGATGCGCTCATTGCGGAAATAGCTCAATACAAATAAGCCGCTCAATAGAACAAGGAGAATTCCGTTTCCGATGTTGCCATCGATGAACTGCCAAATGGCTGCGGCGAAGCTCAGAACAGCCAGCCCAATGCGAACAATCTTACTGATCATGAAGGGTGTCAATGAAGGTCGGCAAAGGTAGAACAAGCCGCTTCAAAACCCTCAGAAATACAATTTTCGCAAATCGAGGAGTTCCAGCGGACTATAGCCGTCCAGTAACATGCACAAATCAAACTCGTCTAATAGCTTCCATTGTTGGAAATCGGGTCCAGCAGACTGCATCTTCTCTTGCACAGTCTGTGCCCATTGAGCGGGGGTTTTCATGGTGGTAAGTTTCATACCAATGATACACTTTCTAATTGAAATTGAGGACGGTGAGAAACAAAAAGAAGCCGACGGCTAGCGTCGGCTTTCATGGAGGTTTCACCCAAGCTTATTGCGGAAGAATAACCTTGTTGATGCGGTGAATCACACCATTGCTTCCTTGGATATCTACTGCGGTCACATTGGATTGTCTGCCGGCTCCGTCTGTAATGGTTACGGTGCCATTGCCAGAGATGGCAATATCAATGGTGGCATTGGCCAGTGCGGTAGCCACTCCGGTCATGTTGGGCTGCAGGTCGCTGCTTACTACTTCAGCAGGCAATACGTGATAGAGCAGAACGTCGGTCAATCCATCTTGTCCGAGTGCAGCTACTACATCTGCCAGTGAAGTGAGGTTGAGCTCTTGCAACAAGTCGCCAAAAGCGGCATCGTTGGGCGCAAACAAAGTGAGGGTAGCTTCTTCGTTGGAGGCAGCAGCAAGTACACTTGGATCAGCAGCAGTAACGGCAGCTACCAAAGAAGAGTACTCAGCATTGGCAATGATCAAATCAGCAATAGTAGGAGGAAGAATCACCGCGTTTACTTTGTGAATTACGCCGTTGTCAGCGTTGATATCTGCTTCTTCCACTGAGGCAGCGTCGTTATTGATAATAACGGTGTTGTCTACCTTGAGATACATGCTCATCATCTTGCCTCTGGCGTTTTCACCCAAGGTGGTCACGTAGCCATTGCTAATTTGAGAAGACATTACTTCGGTACCCAAAACGTGGTATTTCACAATTTCGGTAACGGCTTCAGCTCCTAGTGTAGCCACCAATTCATTGAGGTCGGCCACCTGCAAGGCATCTAAAAGATTTTGAAAGGCAGTGTTGGTAGGCGCAAAAACGGTCAGATTGGCGTTTTCATCGGCTACCACTGCATCCAATCCGGTTACTTGTAATACAGTAACTAAGGTGCTCAGTTCTGGATCCGCCATGGCCACTTCCGCAATAGTGGTTTTGTCCATGGGGTTGTTGTTGTTGTTGTTGTCATCGTCGTCATCGCAAGCAATGGCGAAGGCAGACAAACCAGCAATCAAAGCCCAGTTGAAAAGGCTCTTGGCATTGAAGTGAAGCATAAAGGTGTGTGTTTTAGTTCGCATCCATTAACCTTCATCTTTCCTCTTTTGTTTAACTAAATATGTAAAAATGTTCAACAATTGATTGGATTGTCTGATTCATTGAGTGAAGTGAGTGCTTTTAATAGCCATGGGTTTAAGTCAAACTGGCTTAATGAGGG
>CAZDPF010000003.1:0-22766 GCA_964507215.1 uncultured Chryseobacterium sp.
CAACCTATTCACCTTTTCTTAACGGCTGATTACAACGCAATACCGATTATGTGAAGGGAAAGCCCTTAATTTTGCGCTCGCAATGAAAGCACTGCATCTGTTTTTCCTTCCTTTTCTCACCGCCCTGTTGAGCCTCATCGCTCAAGTGCCTTCGCTTGCGTGGGAAGCCGATGGAATTACAGTAAGCTCAGCTTCCCAAGAGGTGGTGATGCGGCAAGGCCACTCACCAAGCCGTTTACTGCTTGTTGCAGAAGTTACTGAAGGACAAGAAGAAGATGAGCGTCATCAGTCTGAAGAGCAACTAAGCGAAAGCACTTCATCAGCCTTCTCCGGCCCTTCGGCTAATGCATTTTTAGCGGTCAACAACTGGATCAGATGCAAGGCCTTTCTCTCGGCCTTGAAACAATGGCCCTTAGATCCTCCGCACCGGATTCTACACAGCGTTTACAGACTATAGAATTTTAGTGGCAGATAATGATCTGCCCGCTATTTAATTGTTCCGCACCCCCTTGTAGGGGCTGAAGTGCGTCCACTATTCTCCAACATTTTCCACCCAAAAATCATTGCCATGAGGAAACTCCTCTGGAATTGCAGCTTGGCCGCTATTGCTGCGCTGGCCGGTTGTCAACACCATCAAGAACACCATGAGATGGATACCCAATACGTGGTAACCACTCCTGTCCGTATGGACACCACTCACACCCACGACTACGTCTGTCAGATTCACTCCATACAACACATTGAAGTGCGCGCCCAAGAGAAGGGCTTCTTGCAAGAAATATTTGTAGACGAAGGCGAAGCAGTACGGCAAGGACAACTCCTTTTCCGCATCATGCCACAGCTCTATCAAGCTGAATTTGAACGCGCCAAAGCAGAAGCCGATTTTGCCGAAATTGAATACAAGAACACCAAGGCCTTGGCCGATAGCGAGGTGGTATCACCCAATGAACTGGCCCTCGCCAAAGCCAAATACGACAAAGCACTGGCTGAACTCAAACTGGCAGGCGTGCACCTGGGCTTCACCGAAATCAGAGCACCCTTTGACGGCATTGTTGGACGCTTTCACGCCCGTCTCGGTAGCTTGATTGAAGAAGGGGAAGAACTCACCACCCTCTCAGACAATTCACAGATGTGGGTGTACTTCAATGTGCCGGAAGCCGAGTATCTCGAGTATATGAAGAATGACAAGGCCGATCGTGGCGTGCAGGTACAACTGCTTATGGCCAACGGAGAAATCTTTCAACAGAAAGGTACGATTACCGCTATAGAATCTGACTTCAATAACACCACAGGAAACATTGCCTTCCGCGCCACTTTCGCCAATCCCGAAGGATTGTTGCGCCACGGTGAAACGGGCAATATCCTCATGCATTGGAAACTTGAAGATGTATTGCTGATACCCCAACGCGCCACTTTTGAAGTGCTAGACAAGCGCTATGTCTACGTTATTGACAAAGATGGGGTAACCCATAGCACCTCTATAGAGATCGGCGAAGAGTTCAAGCACTTGTTTGTGATCAAACGGGGATTGCAAACAGACGATCACATTTTGCTGGATGGAATACGCAAGGTGCGCGATCAACAAACCATCGCCTACCGCTTGGTTCCTGCTGATTCTGTTTTGAGCCACCTCGAACTCTACGCCGAGTAGGCCAAATACCGTCTTTTATGTTCAGCAAGTTCATTCACCGTCCGGTGGGGGCCATCGTGGTCTCCATCCTCATTGTCTTCATGGGACTGCTTTCCATTGAACAGTTGCCCATTTCTCAGTTCCCCTCCATAGCCCCAACTACTGTCAACATTTTTGTGGCTTTTCCTGGTTCAAGCGCTGACGTACTTACCAAGTCTACCCTTATTCCGCTGGAAACAGCCATCAATGGGGTGCAGGGAATGCGGTACATCGCTTCTGATGCCACCAGTGCAGGTGAGGGTACCATCCGCATCATTTTTGAACCGGGCACCGATCCGAACGAAGCGGTCGTTCGCGTGAAAACGCGGGTAGACCAAGTAATGCCCAATTTGCCGCCATTGGTGCAACGAGAGGGCGTAATCATCACACCAGTGCAGCCGAGTATGTTGATGTACGTGAACCTCTATGCCAGCAGCAAAGAGATTGATGAGAAATTCCTCTACAACTACGCCTACACCAAGGTAATTCCTGAAATACAGCGGATCAACGGCATTGCCCAAGCCCAAATTCTCGGCAGTAGAAAGTACGCCATGCGCGTTTGGCTCAAACCCGATCGCCTCAGGGCCTACCGGGTCTCTGCCGAAGAGGTGCTCAAAGCCATGGAGGAACAAAGCGTTATTGCGCGCCCGGGTAGACTCGGACAAAGTTCTGGAATAGAAGCCCAGTCGTTAGAGTATGTATTGGTTTACCAAGATCGCTATAACGAAGCAGAGCAATACAAAGACATTATCATTCGCGCCAATGAAGAGGGCGAACTCCTGAAGTTGCGCGATGTAGCCGATGTAGAATTGGGCAGTGAGTTCTTCGACATCTACTCTAACCTCGATGGCAAACCCTCGGCTTCCATCGTATTGAAGCAAACCGTAGGAAGCAATGCCAGCGAAGTCATTCAAATGGTGAAAGACAAGTTGGTAGAACTAGAAGCCGCCATGCCCCCCGGAATTGACTACAGCGTGAACTACGATGTCTCTCAATTCCTCAACGCCTCCATAGAGCAAGTGCTGCATACCCTGCGCGATGCCTTCCTCTTGGTAGCCTTGGTGGTCTTTCTCTTTTTGGGCGATTGGCGCTCCACCCTCATCCCCATTATAGCCGTTCCCGTATCGCTGATCGGGGCCTTCTTTGTGATGCAACTCTTCGGTCTTTCCATCAATCTCATCACCCTTTTTGCCTTGGTACTGGCCATTGGTATTGTGGTAGATGACGCCATTGTGGTGGTAGAAGCCGTTCACGCCAAGATGGAAGAGCACGGCCATTTAAGTCCGTACAACGCGGTGAAAATGGTAATGAACGAAATAGGAGGGGCCATTATCGCCATCACCTTGGTGATGACCTCTGTGTTCATCCCCATCTCCTTTATGACCGGGCCTGTTGGGGTATTCTATCGGCAGTTTTCCATTACGATGGCTGGCGCAATAATTCTCTCCGCCATCGTGGCACTTACTCTAACGCCGGTCTTGTCGGCCATGATCTTGCGCAACCACCACGGCCATGAGCGCAAGCGATCGCTGATGGTGCGCTTTATTGATGGTTTCAACCGAGGCTTTGAGAAGCTCACAGGCAGCTATGTAAAGGTCTTGAATGTAATGGTTACCCGTCGCATTCTCACTTTCGGCATATTGGGGGCTTTCTGCGTGGCCATTTATAGTACGGTGCAGGTCTTGCCCGCTGGCTTTATTCCAAGTGAAGACCAAGGCACTATTTACGCCATTATTCAAACGCCTCCTGGTTCAACGCTCGAACGCACCAACCATGTGGCGCAAGAACTACAGAAGATTGCAGAAGAAGTAGAGGGGGTTGAATCAGTGACTTCCCTGGCTGGTTATGAGATTATGACCGAGGGCCGGGGCTCCAATGCCGGTACGTGTTTGATCAACCTCAAACCCTGGGCTGAGCGCGAGCATTCGGTAACCGAAATCATGGAGGAACTTGAGGAAGAAACCAAAGACCTCGGGGCAGTCATTGAATATTTTGAACCCCCTGCTGTACCGGGATTTGGCTCTTCTGGTGGATTCTCCCTTCGGATGATTGACAAAAACGATGGCACTGACTATCATGAATTTGAGCGCATCAACAACGCGTTCATGGAAGCGCTTAGTGAACGTCCAGAAATCACCGGTTTGTTCACCTTCTATGCCGCCAACTATCCGCAATATGAGTTGAAGATTGACAACAAAATTGCCATGCAGAAGGGGGTGTCTATAGGCAAGGCCATGGAGAACCTCAACATTCTAATTGGCAGCACCTACGAGCAAGGATTCATTCGCTTTGGCCGATTCTTCAAAGTGTACACCCAAGCCGCTCCCGAATACCGTCGCTTGCCGTCTGATTTGAGCAATCTTTTTGTGAAGAATGAAGAGGGCGAAATGGTTCCTTACTCGTCTTTCATGACCCTGGAAAAACGGCTGGGTCCGAACGAAATTACCCGCTACAATCTCTACAATTCGGCGGCTATTCGCGGATTGCCCGCTGCAGGATATACCAGTGGCGATGCCATCAATGCCATAAGAGAAGTGGCTGAGCGCACCTTGCCGAGAGGCTTTGACATTGCTTGGGAAGGGCTCTCCTATGATGAAGCCCAACGCGGAAACGAGGCCGTTTACATCTTCGCTGTAGTACTCATCTTCGTTTACCTCGTACTGGCTGCGCAATACGAAAGCTTCGTCTTGCCGCTCATCGTACTCTTCTCACTTCCCGTGGGCGTTTTTGGTTCGTTTTTCATGCTCAAGCTCCTCGGACTGGCCAATGACGTGTATGCCCAAATTGGGTTGATCATGCTGATTGGTTTGCTCGGCAAGAACGCGGTCTTGATTGTGGAGTTTGCCGTACAAAAACAACGTCAAGGAGCAACGGTATTAGAAGCTGCTATTGAAGGCGCCAAAGCCCGTTTCAGGCCTATTTTAATGACCTCCTTTGCATTCATCGCCGGCCTGATTCCATTGGTCATTGCCACTGGAGCCGGGGCCATTGGCAACCGCACCATCGGTTCATCGGCCATGGGCGGAATGTTGATTGGAACCGTTTTCGGCGTATTGCTCATTCCAGGTTTGTACTATGTGTTCGCCACCATGATCAAAGGGCGCAAGCTCTATAAACACGAAACCACCGAGCCAGTATCAGAAGAAATGGTGCGAGAGGCTTCCCGCAGTCGCTCGGTCTTCCAAATACGCAAACCCCGCAAGCGGAAGCAGAAAAGAAATCAATCTGATGACCACTAAAAAAATGCCGACGATGAAGTTTCCTTTCCTTATTCGCCCTTTGGCTTTGGCAGCTCTACTGTCATTGCTGAACGCCTGTGCCCCCGTATTGGAAATACAAGAGGCCAATCTGAACCTCCCGGAAGCGTATCTCCAATCCACTGATTCTACCAATGCCGCAGATCTCCAATGGACAGTCTTTCACGATGATCCTTATCTCGTTGCATTGATTGATTCCGCCTTGCATAAAAACCAGGAACTGCGCATAGTACAACAAGAAATAGCCATTGCTCGTAGCGAAGTGCTGGCGCGCAAAGGCGAGTATATGCCTTCGGTAAATCTCGGACTGGGAGGAGGGGTAGATAAAACTGCCCGTTATACCCCGCTTGGTGCCAATGAAGCCACCACTGATATTACACCCGGCAAGGAAATGCCCGATCCGGTTCCTGATCTTATGCTGGGGGCTTTTGCCAATTGGGAGGTAGACATTTGGAGGAAGTTGCGCAACGCCAAAGAAGCCGCTGCCAATCGTTACATGGGCAGTCAAGAAGGCCGAAATTTTTTGGTGACCACCCTGGTGGCCGAGATCGCTTCTGAATATTATGATTTACTGGCACTCGACAACCAGATGGCCCTCATCAAGCAGAACATCACCCTGCAGAGCGATGCCCTCGAGGTGGTGAAGTTGCAGAAGCAATCAGGACGAGTAACCGAACTGGCCGTACGCCGGTTTGAAGCCCAACTGCTGCGCACCAAGAGTTTGCAGTTTGACTTGCAGCAGGAAATTGTGGAAAAAGAGAACCGAATCAATTTCTTGTTAGGACGATATCCACAGCCCATCGAAAGAGAAAGCCAAAATTTCTTAGCGCTCGTACCTAAAGTGGTAGCAACAGGAGTTCCTGCGCAGTTGTTGGCCCATCGGCCGGATGTGCGACAGGCTGAGTATGAATTGGCGGCCGCCAAGTTAGATGTGCGCTCGGCCAGAGCACAGTTCTATCCTTCCTTAGACATTCGTGCAGGACTGGGCTTGCAGGCTTTTAACGCAGCCTATTTGCTTAAAACGCCGGAGTCTATGATGTACAGCATGACCGGCGATTTGGTAGCACCCTTGGTTAACCGAAGAGCCCTCAAAGCCCAATACGCCACTGCTTCCGCTCGGCAATTCCAAGCAGTAGTCAATTATGAGCAAACCGTGTTGAACGCCTACATAGAGGTTTACAATCAGGTCAATCGGGTAGATAATTTGCATCAGAGCTATGAGTTGCTGTCTCAGGAGGTGGATGCTTTGACACGGGCCATTGACATTTCTAATGAGCTGTTTCGTTCTGCTCGAGCTGATTATATGGAGGTGCTCATGACCCAACGCGATGCCTTGGAGGAACGCATGGAACTCATAGAAACCAAAAAAGCCCAAATGCAAGCCATGGTGAGAATGTACCGGGCTTTAGGAGGCGGTTGGTAATCTGTGGTAAGAAGCAGAATCTGCTAAATACAGCGCAGTAAGACATGCCCGATGGATCGGAAAAAGGATTCATCGGGTTTTTTATTCAAGAGAAAACCTCCGAGCCAAGCGCTGCAAACGCCAAAAGTTTCTTGAATTGAGCCGAATGGAATACAATAATCTCCAATAAATAGGGTATTAACTAAGGTAACCCGTGGAATTAGATGCGTAAAAAACGATGGAATGAAGCAAGCCTTCAATGGGTAAACATTGGGCGTTTGCCGCATGGAGACCGCCAAAGCAGTGGGCTGAGTGCAGGAGGAACTGTTATTTCATGCGGGCATTTTGAGGGCCCAACCAAAGAATTAAAGGATTCGTAAACAAATGGCACGGCGGCCCACGAGTTCTTTTTTATTTTTAGCCCGCTTTAACAAAAGGACAAAATCCACAAACCCTAGTTCTCTCATGAAAAAGGTTTTTTCTCTCGTCGCCTTGTTTGCGATGGTGATCATGGTCTCAACGCGCGCCTTCGCTCAAGACGAGATTGATGCCAGTACAGAAACAGCAGATTCAACTGCTACTGAAGAAAGTTATGAAAGTGCCGCGGCAGTAGAAGAGCCCGCCAAAGAAGAGGTGGCCGTTGTAGAAGAAACAGCCGCCGCTGATCAAACTTTCCAGCAAATCATCAAGCAGAAGTTCATCGAAGGGGGTCCTGAGTTCATGGGAATCGTTCTTATCGCCCTCATCCTTGGCTTGGCTATCTGCATTGAGCGTATCATTTACCTCAATATGGCCACTACCAACAACAACAAACTCCTCAACGATATCGAAAGCGCCCTCAACAGCGGCGGTGTAGAAGCTGCCAAAGAAGTTTGCCGCAACACCCGCGGTCCGGTGGCCAGCATTTTCTACCAAGGACTTGACCGCATGGAAGAAGGTCTAGAGATGGTAGAGAAGTCTATTATCTCCTACGGCTCAGTACAAATGGGGCAATTGGAGAAAGGAATCTCTTGGATCAGCCTGTTCATCGCCTTGGCTCCGATGCTTGGGTTCATGGGTACGGTAATCGGTATGATCGGTGCCTTCGACGCCATTGAAGCAGCCGGCGATATCAGCCCATCACTTGTAGCTGGTGGTATTAAAGTGGCCCTTTTGACTACCGTATTCGGTTTGATCGTGGCCATGATCCTCCAGATCTTCTATAACTATATTGTAGCCAAGGTAGACTCAATCGTGAACAGCATGGAAGACGCTTCCATTTCATTGGTTGACCTCCTCTACAAATACAAGAAGTAATAGTTATGAACGTATCACAAATCATACGCATCGCCACCTTTGTCCTGATGTTGATCGGGCTGGTGATGTTGGTGAACGTCTTCATCAATGGAGAAACGGCCGTAGGGGCGTTCATCCAGCTCGGTTACTGGTTATCAGTGATCGCCGCTTTGGCTGCCATTGTCTTCTCAGTGCTCAACCTGTTCAAAGACGCTGCGAAAGCCAAGAACAGTCTCATCGGAATTGGTGCACTCTTGGTAGTAATGGCCATTGCTTACGGCATCTCTAGTGGAGCTGATTTTGCACAGTTCAAGGGCGAAATTGCAGTAACCGAAGCCACTAGTCGCATGGTAAGCACAGGATTGAATGCTTTTTACATCTTCCTGTTCATTGCCATCATCACCATCCTCTATACCGAGGTCTCCAAAGCCTTCAAATAAACCGCCATGGCCAGAAGAGAAGCACCAGAAATCAATGCGGGGTCAATGGCAGACATTGCCTTCCTGCTCCTGATCTTCTTCTTGGTGACCACTACCATGGACGTTGACAAGGGGATCAGCCGGAAGCTGCCACCTATTGTAGAAGATCCCATTGACAAACCGCCTCCTATTAAAGAGAAGAACGTGTTTGTAGTACTCATCAACTCGCAAGACAATTTGTTTGTGGAAGATGACTACATGGGCATCGAGAACTTACGTGAGGCCGCTAAAGAGTTCATCAGCAACTTTGGAAAAGACCCGGCTTCATCAGACAATCCGCAAAAGGCTGTCATCTCTCTGCAAAACGACCGAGGAACGTCTTACGAGATGTTTATTGCGGTGCAGAATGAACTCACAGCAGCCTACACCGAATTGCGCGATGAAGAATCTCAAAAGCGCTTCGGAATGCCCTTTAGCGAGCTCAGCGAAAAGGAGTCTAAAGAGATTCAGGAGTACTATCCAATGAAGATCTCTGAAGCAGAACCTGTAAACTTGGGAGGATGACGGGAAAATTTAAGAAGAAAGGCAAGGGCGGTACGCCTGCCATTTCTACGGCTTCTTTGCCGGATATCGTTTTCATGCTGCTCTTCTTCTTCATGGTAACCACTACCATGCGTGAAGTAGACCTCTTGGTGAAAAACACCAAGCCCAATGCTACAGAGATTCAAAAGCTCGAACGCAAGTCGTTGGTAGCCTACCTCTATGCAGGAGCGCCCAAAGAGCGTTTGCAAGCACAGTATGGCTCACAGCCCAAGCTGCAGCTGAACGATGCCTTTGCAGAGGTGAACCAAATTGGTCAGTGGGTAGAAACAGAACGCGAAGCCATTAACGAGGCCGAGCGTCCGTTAATGACCGTGTCTATCAAGGCCGATAAGGAGACCAAAATGGGCTTAATCACTGATATTAAGCAAGAGCTGCGCAAAGCTCAAGCCTTAAAAATCAACTACTCCGTAACACCAGGAGAGATCTACCAAGGCAAGTACGCCAAATAAGATTGTCCTTTTTTGCAAAAAGAGCCGCTCGTATGGGCGGCTCTTTTATTTTAGGGGAATGGATTTTCAGATCCTCATTAACAACCTCACCAACCCAACCCTGCTGTATTTCGCACTGGGTATATTGGCCGTGATCGTCAAAAGTGATTTGGAAATCCCGAGTACTTCTGCGCGTTTTATTTCACTGTACTTATTGTTTTCTATAGGATTTAAAGGCGGACAAGAGTTGGCGCATGAGCCTTTTAACAACACCATTGGAATGGCCTTGTTATTCGGGTTTTTTCTAGCCTGTATTGTACCGCTCTATGTCTTTTTTACCGTAAAAAAGCGAATGGGCGTTAGCGATGCTGGCGCTGTAGCGGCTTCTTATGGTTCTGTAAGTGCCGTAACCTTTGTGGCCGCCGTTTCTTTTTTGGAGTTACAGAACATCAGCTATGGCGGGTATATGGTGGCGGTGATGGCCTTGATGGAAGCGCCCGCCATTATCATGGGGGTGATCTTAATGCAGCGCTTTCAGAGCAAGGCCGAGCAGAGTGCGCATTCATTGGGAAGCATTGTTCGGCACAGTTTAACCAATGGAAGCGTGCTCATGATTATGGGAAGTTTGCTCATTGGCATCATTGCAGAGAGCAAACAGGCCGAGGGCATTATGCCGTTTACCACCGATATCTTCAAGGGTTTCTTGGCGATTTTTCTGCTGGATATGGGCATGGTGACCGCGCGCAGATTTGCTGCTTTTAAGAAGTACGGCTGGTACGCCTTTTCAATGGCCATCCTCTTTGCCGTGGTCAACGGCAGTTTGGTGGCCGTGGGCAGCGGCTGGCTGTTTGATAGCACAGGAGATCGCTTTGTCTTTTCCATTTTGGCCGCTTCAGCTTCTTATATCGCTGTACCAGCCGCTATGCGCTTGGCTGCTCCTGATGCAGATCCCGGACTTTACATCCCCATGGCACTGGGCGTCACCTTTCCCTTCAATATCACCTTGGGAATGCCGCTCTATTACGCACTCATTCAGTGGAGCAGCTGATTTTTCGGCTCAATCATCATAGCGCCCCATAGGACGCTGCGCGCGCTGCTGCAACATCCACCAGAACAAACTCATGCCAATGAGCAATCCGGCAAAAGTGAGCGCGTAAACAACAGCATCGGCTTCAGGTCGCTCAAGCAAGGCCTCCTCCAATGGAAGCTCAGAATAGCGAATAGAAAAGAATACCACCGCATTGTTCACAAAGTGGGCGGCAATGCTGTACCAAAGACTTCCAGACCAATAGCGCATCAGGCCGAGAATCAATCCGAAAAAGAACAGGCCCAGCAGATTCACAGGCTGCCAGTGGGTAAGGGCGAAGAGCAGGGCCGTAAGCAATAATCCGGGAATCACCCCTAAGCCTCTGATCAGTTCGCGCTGTAAGACCCCACGAAACGCCAGTTCTTCCGCCAAAGCGGGTAAACAAGCAATCAGCAACAGGCTGAAAAGATCTTCCACCCAATGGTCTGAGGCCAGCAACATGGCCGTTTGGTGGTTCATGGCCTCCTGTTGATCAATAAGCCATTGGCGCCCTTCTTCATCAAATAAAGCCATCAAGAGATTCTCATTAAGACGCACCAATGCATCTACCGGGAAACCAGCAATCAGAATGACAACGGCAGCCACCAACAACAAAACAGGATCAGTGCGTCTGCCAAATCCTACTGCCCATTCAGGATGTAAATAGGTGAGCCAGGCAAAGGCCATGGGGGCCAATACAAACATGCCCGTCACTGACAGTACTTGAAAGAGCCGAAGAATATTGCGGCCCGCTGTGTTCCAAGCTTGTATTCCTTCTTCCTGAATCAAATCAGTAATGGCAATTTCCGACACCGCACTGGTGAGAACCCAGCCGATTATTTGCATCAGGCTGCCGAAGAAAAAGACGAGTAGAAGAAAGAAAAACAAGCGGAAGCCGGTTTTCCTCTGGCTGAAGAGTCCTTTGAGTTGCAAGACGAAGGGTTCCCGTAATTTTGCGCAAGATACTCGCCTATGGTCAAGATCGGAAAGGTGGAACTGCCTGATTTTCCTCTGCTGCTCGCTCCTATGGAAGACGTGAGCGATCCTCCCTTTCGTCGCCTTTGCAAAGAGCAAGGTGCAGACCTGATGTATACCGAGTTTATCTCTTCAGAAGGACTGATTCGTGATGCCGTAAAAAGCGTGCAAAAGCTCGATATCTTTGAGTACGAGCGACCCATCGGCATTCAAATCTTTGGCAACGAGATTGAAAGTATGGAGCAGGCTGCGGAGATCACCACAGCCGCTGGTCCAGATATTCTCGATATCAACTACGGCTGTCCGGTGAAGAAGGTGGCTTGTAAAGGCGCAGGCGCTGGCATTTTGCAAGACATCCCCAAAATGGTGAAACTCACCGAAGCCATTGTGAAGTCTACCCATTTGCCCGTAACCGTCAAAACCCGATTGGGATGGAGCGAGAGTACCAAGTACATTGTGGAGGTGGCGGAGCGGTTACAAGATGTAGGCATTCAAGCCATTAGTATTCACGGTCGCACGCGGCAACAGATGTACAAGGGAGACGCTGATTGGACCCTCATTGGCGAGGTGAAGAACAACCCGAGGATGCATATTCCGGTATTCGGCAATGGCGATGTAGACACCCCTGAAAAGGCGGTGGCCATGAAGAATCAATATGGGGTAGATGGCGTGATGGTAGGAAGAGCCACTATTGGTCACCCGTGGTTTTTCAGAGAGGTGAAGCATTTCATTGCCACCGGCGAGCACCTGCCCCCTCCCACTTTGGAAGAGCGCGTAGAAGCGGCTCGCCGACATCTGCAGATGTCGGTAGAATGGAAGGGCGAACACAATGGTGTGGTAGAAATGCGCAGGCATTACAGCAATTACTTCAAGGGTTTTCCCGGATTTAAAGAATACAAGAAAACCTTGCTCACCAGCTACAGCCAAGAGGAAGTACTGCACACCTTGGAGGAAGTGCTTGAAAACTACGCTTTGGTGGAATTTCCTTTGGATTAAGTCCTCAGCCTTCGCTGCGTACCTGAAGCTTGCGAATCGCCCACCAGCTGCTTAGTCCGCCCAAGAGAAAAAGCGTGGCCAACACCAGGAAAACATCGGCTATATCCAATCGTACAGGGTAGGCTTCTACCGCATAGCCCGCACCCAATTGCAACAGGCCGAAGCGATCTTGCAGGAAAACAGTGAGCATGCCCATAGCAATACCGATCAATCCGCCAATAAAGGTGATCTGCATTCCCCTTCGGAAGAACAAGCGCTGAATTTGTCTTCTCGACATACCCAGAGACCACAAAGTGAAAACATCGCGGCGCTTTTCCACGAGGCTGATGGTGATGGCGCCAAGAATGGTAAAGCAGGCGATGCCCAAAGTAAGACTCAAGATGAGGTAGGTCATGAGGCCTTCGCTTTTCAACACCTTGAAAACAGTTTCTTGTTGCTCATCTCTGTTGCGCACTTGAAAGGCAGCACCCATACGTTGGCGAATGCGATTTTGTGCGCTTTTCAAATCGGCGCCTTGGTGAAGTTTGATTTCCAATGCAGAACAGACTTCGGGGGCTTGGAGCAACTCACGCATAAACTGCAGCGAGCTGAAGGCATAGGCATCGTCGAAATCAGGTTGAATAGAAAAAACACCACTGGGAAGAAGGCGGTCGCTGCGATAGGCATCTTGCCAAGCACCTGGTCTCGGTATACCTTCTTTCGGAACAAATACTTGTATCGGTCTTTGGGCTTCGCTGAGGTAAACGCCCAGTCGGTAAGCCAATCCAATGCCCAATAGCATCTGGCTGCCACCGGCCTCAAAATGGCCTACGCGTAAACTCTGCTCCACCGCACTTACCCGTTGAAAAGTGCTGTCTACGCCTTTCATCATGGCAATAGACTCGCGCTCACCATAGCGGAGGAAAACCTTTTCTTCTAAGATTTCCGCCACGGCTGCAACTTCCGGCATGGCCCTGAGATCTTGCAGCAGCTGGGCATCTGGCGAAAAGCGTTTCCCTTGAAGAGGCTGCACTTTTAAATCGGGGTCGAAGCGATTATAAAAAGAGCGCACCAAGTCTTCGAGGCCATTGAAGGCAGAAAGCACCACCACCAAAGCCATCGCCCCAACAGCCACCCCTATCATAGACACCCGTTGGATGCTTTGCATGCTGCCTGATCGGCCTTTGGCGCGCAAATAGCGCCTGGCAATAAAGCCGGTGGCTTTCACTATTGAATGGGGTTGTCCCCTTCACCGCGCAAAAGACGGTCTATGTTCTCTTCGTAGTCCAAGGAGTCATCGAGGTGAAAGTAGAGCTCGGGCATTTTGCGCAACTGATGGCGTGCCCGCAAACCCAATTCAAGCTTAATTTCTCCATGATGGCGCTCAATCACCTCCATGGCTGTGGCCTTGTCTTTCATGGGGAAAATGCTGATGTACACCCGTGCAATAGAAAGATCTGAACTAATGCGAACCCGCGTTACGCTGAGGAGCACGCCCTTGAAATACTTCTTGCCAATGCTGATAAAGATTTCGGCTAGGTCTTGCTGCAAGACACTAGAAAGCCGTTTGAGACGTTCTGACTCCATCCTTCAAATTTAGAAATACCCCTACATATCTACCTTTGCTCTATGGATTCCTTTCGGCGGGTACTTGGCTTTATGAAGCCACACCGCGCTTACTTCTTTCTCAACATCTTCTTCAACCTGCTCACGGTGGTCTTCTCGCTCTTTTCGATTGGGATGATTATACCGGCCTTGCAGATCATTCTCGGGCGTGAACCTCAGCAGTTTGTAGACGAGAATGCCTCTGGTATGGTGGCGGAAATACAGAATTTCTTCTACCAAGGTATGGCTGATTTGGCTGCCACTCAGGGCCAATCAGGCGCACTACTTTTTGTCTCCGGATGGGTGGTTGTTACCTTCTTGTTGAAGAATCTCTTCCGCTATTTGGCTTTGTACGCCGTAGCTCCTTTGCGCAATGGGGTAGTGCGCGACATCCGAAATGCCATGCATGAGAAGCTGCTCAAACTTCCGCTCAGCTACTTTCAGGAGAAGCGCAAAGGCGATTTGATTTCGCGATTAACCGGTGATCTGAAAGAGGTGGAATGGGCGGTGATGAACTTCATTGAAGTGGTCTTCCGCGAGCCTTTGATGATTATTGGTTCGCTGACCGTGCTGTTCTACATGAGCACCCGACTCACCCTTTTTGTTTTCATCGCCCTTCCGGTGGTGAGCATTATCATTACCTGGATTGGCAAGAGCTTGAAGCGCTCTTCGGGCGAGGCACAAACCCGCCTAGGCCGACTGATGAGTACGGCGGAAGAGTCTATTTACGGACTGCGCGTGCTGAAGGCTTTTACGGCTGAGAAACAGCACCACGATCAGTTCGCTCGGGTGAATGAAGACCATTATCGGGTGATGAACCGGGTTTTGCGCAAGAACGATCTGGCCTCACCCGTCAGTGAGGTACTGGGCACTACCTTGATGGCTTTGGTCATTTGGCACGGAGGCAACGAAGTACTTCGCTCAGATCATTTCAATGCCGAGCAGTTTATTGCCTACATCGCCTTTTTCTATCAGATGATTGCTCCGGCAAAAGCATTGTCTCGCGCCAATTCGTTTGTACAGCGTGGAAGGGCCTCGGGCGACCGAATATTTGAAGTCTTGGATGCCCGAAATCCTATTCTGGAAAGTCAAGGAACAGCCCGCATTAGTCAGCTGGAGCAAGGGGTACATTTTTCTGAAGTTTCCTTTGCCTATGACGAGCGCGATGTGGTAAAAGAGGTGAGCTTTCACATTCCCAAAGGCCATACGGTGGCTTTGGTGGGTCAGTCAGGAAGCGGCAAGTCTACCTTGGCCAGCTTGCTTCCGCGTTTTTACGATGTGCGCAAAGGTGCTATTCTGGTGGATGGCATCGACATCAGAGAATTCAATACCGAAAGCTTGCGGAGCTTGATGGGTGTGGTCACCCAAGACAGCATCCTTTTCCACGGAAGTGTACGCGAGAATATTTCTTTGGGAAAACCGGATGCCAGTTTAGAGGAGGTGATAGCCGCCGCGAAGGTGGCCAACGCCCACGACTTCATCCAACAGCTCCCCGAAGGGTATGAGACCAATATTGGCGATACAGGCGGAAAGCTCAGTGGCGGCCAAAGACAGCGCTTGTCTATTGCCCGGGCCGTGCTGAAGAACCCCCCCATCCTCATTTTGGATGAAGCGACCTCAGCCCTCGATACCGAATCAGAAAAATTGGTGCAAGAAGCCTTGGGCCGGCTGATGCGTTCTCGCACATCTTTGGTCATTGCCCACCGCCTGAGCACTATTCAGTTTGCCGATGAGATTATTGTGATGGAAGACGGTCGAATTGTAGAGCGAGGCACCCATCAATCTTTGCTTGACAAAGGGGGCGTTTATGCTAAATTGTGTGAAATGCAAAGCTTTGCTTGATGAATAAAATAGAACACCTCGGTATTGCGGTGAGCAATTTGGAGGCTGCCATGAAAACCTATGAAGCCCTGTTTGGCGCACCAGCCTATAAGGTAGAAGAAGTGGCCAGCGAAGGGGTTAAAACGGCATTTTTCCGTTCAGGACCCAATAAGATTGAGCTACTCGAAGGCACCAATGAGAACAGTCCGATCAGCAAATACATCGAAAAACGCGGCGAAGGCATTCACCATGTAGCCTTTGAGGTAGATGATATTGAAGCCGCTATGGCCCGTTTGCAAGCAGCGGGCTTTAGACTCTTGAATGAACATCCCAAGCCTGGGGCCGACAATAAGCTGGTGGCTTTCTTACATCCTAAAGACAGTCATGGCGTGCTCATCGAGCTCTGCCAAGAAAAGCCTTAAGAGTCTCTTGCTGAGCGTTTCCCAAAGGCCAGCGGATTGGCGCTGATGTCTTCTTGTATTCTTCTGTTGAGTACAACTTCCCTGCCCATGTACAAGGCTTCCCGGAAGGAGCTTTCATCGGCTTTGTTCTGGCCAGCAATGTCAAAGGCAGTTCCGTGGTCAGGCGAGGTGCGCACGATGCTGAGACCGGCGGTGAAATTCACCCCTTTCTCAAACCCCAACATCTTAAAAGGAATCAAGCCTTGGTCGTGGTACATGGCCAATACGGCATCGAACTCGCGGTAGGCATGACTGCCAAAAAAGCCGTCAGGTGAGTAGGGCCCAAACGCCAAGATCTCCTGACCGAAGGCTCTTTCCACCGCCGGCCGAATCACCTCTTTTTCCTCTGAACCCATCAGGCCATCATCGCCATTGTGCGGATTCAGTCCTAAAACTGCAATCCGTGGCTTTTGAATGCCAAAATCATTCTTGAGCGATTTATTCAGCTGGGCCATTCGCTGCATGATCAGTTCGATGCTGAGCTTTTTCGATACTTCTGCCAAGGGTACATGGCCGGTGACCAAAGCCACCCGAAGGTCTTCAGAGCAGAGAATCATCAAGGGCTGACCCTCAAAACGTTGTCCGAGAAAACCAGTGTGACCAGTAAAGCCTTCGTGGGTTTTGGCTACCAGTGATTTATCAAGTGGAGCGGTGACCAGAAAGTCAATGGCCCCTTGTTCCAGGGCATCGCAGGCCACTTGAAGTGATTGCATGGCGAGGGCTCCTGCCGCGGCATCCATGGTGCCTGGCTGAATATTAAACTCTTCCTGCCAAGCCGGGAATAAATTAATCACCCCAGGTTTGAATTGGTCAAAAGCTTTGGCCACAAAAACAGAGGGCTCTGTGAGTTCCAATTCTTTTAACCAGTACTTGGTCATTCGGGCAGAAACAAAGACCACGGGGGTCATGATTTCTAAGAGACGGTCATCCGCTAACGACTTCAAGATGACTTCCATCCCTACGCCATTGGGGTCTCCTATGCTGATGCCAGCAAAGCAATGTCTGTTATCGGCTTTGCTCATGCTTGTTGTTTCAGGAAGTCATACAACAGGCGAACGCCTACGCCTGTGCCGCCACGCTTGCGGTATTGGTCATCGGCATCGAGGAAAGCGGGTCCGGCGATGTCGAGGTGAATAAACGGGTAGTCAGTGAAGTGCTCTAAAAACTTGCCGGCGGTAATGGCTCCGGCCTCACGACCTCCAATGTTTTTCATATCGGCAATGGGCGATTTGAGCAAGTCTTTGTAATCATCCCAAAAGGGAAATACCGCCATACGCTCGTGTACCCGATGGCTGCTGGCCTCCAATTGGTCCATCACCTTTTTATCTGCGTTGCCCATGCCCACCAATCCTTTGCTACCAATGGCAACGGCGGCGGCACCGGTAAGGGTGGCGAGGTTGATAACCAACTCAGGCTGGTATTTCTTAGCATAACTGAGCGCATCGGCCAAAATCATTCGGCCTTCTGCATCAGTATTGAGTACTTCCACAGTGGTGCCGTCAAACATGGTGATGATATCACCTGGGGTATAGGCATTGCCACCGGGTCTGTTGTCTGTAGCTGGAATCAATCCGATCAAGTGAATGGGCAACTGCATGCGCGAAGCCAGAACAAAGGCCCCTGCAACGGCTGCGGCTCCGCTCATATCGCTTTTCATGCTGTCCATAGATCCCGGAGTAGGCTTCAAACTAAGTCCACCAGTGTCATACACCACGCCTTTGCCCACCAGCACCATTGGTTGGCTGTTGCCAGCGTTTTCCGGTTTCCATTCCAGAATGGTGAAAGTAGGCGGATCAACAGAGCCTTTGTTGACGGCCAACAATCCGCCCATCTTCAAAGATTCAATCTTCTTCTTGTTGAACACCTCCACCTGAAAGCCACAATCAGCACCTTTTTCTTTGATGCGTTCAGAGAGCTTCTCAGCGGTGAGTTGCAGCAAAGGTTCGTTGATGAGGTCGCGTGAGAAACCTACAGCCTCTCCAATAGCGTTCAATTCAGCAAGTTCAGCATCATCCAATCCGGGCGCCACAAGATTCTGTGGATAAACGGTTTGGGGCTTGCTGAGGTATTTCTGGAAACGGTAGCTGCCCAGCAGCATGCCTTCACACAAGGGGAAAAGGGCTGCGGGTTTCCCCAGTACAATAAGTTGGAGGTTGGTGGCTTTTACCGCTTGGGCACGGTGAAGAATCTTCACGCCTTGCACCCGCATTTTTTCGAGAAAAGAAGCATCTGTTTGCTTAGCGGTTTTGGCAGGCAGAATCAGCAATCGCCTTTGTTCATCGGTGATCTCCAGGCTGCTTGCTTCGGCATCTGCGGCAAAGAAATCGCGCACGCGCTTTCGCAAGGTTCTGCCAATAGGCAATTTGCCTAGGTCTCGATCAGTATCAAAAAAATAGACCTCAAGTTCAGCGTGAGATTCTTGGGGTGTATTGTGGAGTTGAAGCATGCGGAAAAGATTATTCCTCAAAGGTAGTTTGACGCGTACAATGTGCCCACCGTTGTTTTGAATGAGGCTTCGCAGGCAAAAGGCCCATCCCCCTTTGTACTTTTACCGTTCTCAATAAAGCCAGAACTGGGTGATCCGCAACTTTATAAGTCGGACATCGTTTTCAGATAACCATGTATCCACTGAGGCGTCTATTCTTCCTATTCATTGGCCTGTTGAACGGGCTAATAGGCGCTTTTCATGCAGAGGCTACGCACAACAGGGCCGGAGAGATTACCTACACCCATGTGAATGGCCTCACCTATGAGTTTGTCATCACCACCTACACCAAAGAGAGTGCTCCTGCAGACCGCTGCGACCTGACCATTGATTTCGGCGATAATTCTACTGCGGTTTTTCAAAGAGAAAACGGTCCGGCCGGTGGCTGTCCGTTTCCCGCTCGAATGGGAGAAGTGCTCACAGGCGATTTCAAGAAAAACGTCTATCGCGGGCAACACACTTTCGCTGCACCAGGCATTTATGTGGTGAGTGTAGAAGACCAGAACCGCAATTCAGGGGTTGACAATATTCCCAATTCTGTGAACGTACCGTTTTACATCCGCACCACTTTGCGAATCAACGGGCAGCTCGGCGCGAATAACTCGGTACAATTGCTCAATCCTCCGATAGACGATGGCTGCACCAACAAGCCTTTTTACCACAATCCAAGTGCTTTTGATCCCGATGGCGACAGCCTAGGCTATCGGTTGATCAACTGCTTCGGTGCTGGAGGTATCGAGATTATTGAAACTTATGATCCCGCCATTGTGCAAGATCCTGTGCGCATTGACTCACTCATTGGTGAGCTGCAGTGGGATGTGCCACAGAACGCCGGGCAGTATAATTTCGCCATCCTCATCTCAGAATACCGCATTGGTCCGTTGGGCACTTGGGAATTCATGGGCTCTGTAACCCGCGATTTGCAGGTAGACATTGGGCAGTGCAACAACAATCCGCCTACCATTGAGCCAGTGGGCCCTTTTTGTGTAGTGGCCGGAGAAAACATCAGCTTCACCATCAATGCGGATGACCCCGATGGAGACAATATTGTGCTCACCGGAACGGGTGGTCCTTTGGTAGTAGATCAGCCAGCCACTTTTATTCAGCCAGTAAGTGGCTTGGCGCCGATAAGCGGTTTTTTTACATGGAACACCTCCTGTGTGCACGTTCGCAAGCAACCGTATACCATCGACTTCAAGGTGAAAGACAATCCCGCCGCTCCCAACGAACCCGAGCTGGCCTCGTTCATGACGGTGGAGATTCAAGTGATTGCGCCTGCACCCGAAAACCCGAGCGCCATTGCGCAAAACGGCAGCATTGTATTGGCTTGGGACAGCAGTATTTGCCAACAAGCCATCGGTTATCGGCTTTACAGGCGTGACGGTTTCATCGGGTACACCCCAGATTCTTGCGAAACAGGGGTGCCGCCCGCCACGGGTTATCGGCAAATTGCTGATCTCCCTGGAATTGGTTCTACCAATTACATAGACAGTGACAGCCTGCGTCTGGGCAACCAATACTGCTATATGGTGGTGGCCTATTTTCCTGATGGCTCTGTGAGTCAGGCATCCATAGAGTTTTGCGCCAACTTGGTAGAAGATGCGCCCATCATCACCAAAGCTGATGTAATCAGCACCGATGCTTCCAACGGCAGTATTCGCGTAGAATGGATTCCGCCCAGAGAAATTGACAGTGTGCTCATGCCTCCAGCCTATGCCTATGCGCTGTATCGTGGGGTGGGCCAGAACCCAGCGAGCTTTGATAGCATCGCCTATTTCCCCAATTACATTGACACGGTTTTTACTGACAGCGGCTTGAACACCCGAGATCAGGCTTATACCTATCAGGTGGAGTTCTACTATTCTGCCGGAGGCGGAATCAATCCGCAAAAAGGCAAGTCTTCAGATGCAGCGGCCTCATCCTATCTGCGCATTCAACCCGATGATGAAAGCAATATTCTTCGCATTCAACAGAGCGTTCCATGGGTGAACGACACTTTCATAGTTTACCGCGAAACCCTTCCTGGCAGTGGCATTTTTGACAGCATTGGCATGACCACCGCTCCGAGCTATCGCGACACAGGCTTGGTCAATGGCGAAACCTATTGCTACTATGTGGAAACCAGAGGCCGCTATACTGGAGGCACTATTTTTTCTCCACTTGTGAATAGGAGCCAACAAGCTTGTGCCACCCCAATAGACACCAATAGTCCTTGTCCGCCAGCGGTTTCCTATCTGTTTGAATGCGAACAAGACTACCTACGCTTCGATTTTGCGATTCCCGAACCAGATTGTCCGCAAGACATCGCCTATTACAACATCTACTACAAGCCCACAGAGGAAGAAAACTTTCCCAACGAGCCGCTGGTAAGCAATATAACGGCTTCCTTTTTCGACAACTTTGATGGCGATTTAATTGGTTGCTACGCGGTAACTGCCGTGGATGATGCCAATGGCGACCCTGGCGGAATGGCCAACGAGAGCTTGCTGAGTGACATCATCTGCCTCGATGCTTGTCCGCTCTTGGAGTTGCCCAACGTATTTACGCCCAATGGCGACAACGGCAATGATTTCTTCAGCGTAGTGCGCGACGCCAATGGAGATCCCTTGGCCAAGAGTATTGGCAGCTTCAGCATTCAAGTGTTCAACCGCTGGGGGGCACAAGTCTATAGCAGCAATGATTTAGAAGATTTCGTTCAAGTGGGATGGGATGGCAACGATGCCAATAGCGGCCAGGCTTGTGCAGACGGTGTGTATTTCTATGTATGCACCTATTCCATTCGAAGTGTGCGCGACCGAAGAGAGATCAATCTGGATGGCACTATCCACCTGTTTCGTTAACCCAACCCTATGTTCACCGGAATTATTGAGGCCCTAGGCCGCGTAGAGCAATTGGAACGCAAGGGAAGCAATTTGGATTTAACCATGGCTTCTCCTATCTCTGATGAACTGAAAGTAGATCAGTCTGTGGCCCACAATGGGGTATGTCTTACCGTGGTAGAAGTAGGCAATGGCCGCCACAAGGTAACCGCAGTGGAAGAGACGCTCTTGAAAACCCAGCTGGGCGATTGGAAAGTGGGTGATGCCGTGAACCTCGAGCGTTGTATGCAAATGAATGGGCGCTTAGATGGTCATATCGTACAAGGACATGTAGATACCACTGGCCTTTGCGTTGAACGCCAGATGCGCGACGGCAGTTGGAATTTCACCTTTACTTACGAACCCCAAGAGGAAGGACATCTCACTGTTCCCAAGGGGTCTATTACGGTGAATGGCGTGAGCTTAACTGTGGTGCGTTCAGAAGCAAAGCGCTTTTCTGTGACTATTATTCCTTACACCTATGAACACACCCAATTTCATCAGTTGGAAGTTGGAGACAAGGTGAACTTAGAATTTGATATTCTGGGTAAATACGTTGCCCGATTACTGGCTCAAAGAGCTTAAAGTAGGCCCCAATTGTTCCCGTGATTGAATCAAAGAGAAAAGGCTGCCTCCGAAATGGAAGCAGCCTTTTTTATAGACTGTCTATATGGTAGGTTACAGGCCGCCAGAGAATATGGTGACTGTACCCTGTTTACTGTCTTTCCAGCCGGTATCGGCATCACCTACGGTGAGCATGTAGAAATAAACGCCATCAGCTAGCACGGTTCCAGAGTTCATGTCGGTGCCATCCCAAATGGTGTTCACCACGTCATTGGTTTCGTACACCAAAGCTCCCCAACGATTGAATACTTGCAGCGAACCATTGCTCCAGGTTTCTACATTGCGAATCACGAACAAATCGTTTTGGTTGTCGCCGTTCGGAGTGAAAACGTTCGGTACTACTACCGTATCAGGCATCACAGGAGGATCTGGTGGAGGAATCACACTGTCTTCAGGCGTTACACAGAACTGTTCCCAGTTAGATTGCGACACATAGGTAGTGTTGCTGAAGTTGATGCCATCAATACGCAAGGCATAACAACCTGAATCTTCCGGAATGGTGAAGGTGAAGTTGGTATCGATGGTGGGGTTGATTCCTTGGCCGGTTACGGGTGCCCAAGAGGCTGGGTCATCTGGATTATCACTGAACATCACCTGATAATTCACGTTCAACCAACCATTGTACCTATTCCACGCGAGTTGCAGAACGCTAGGATCTGGTCCTGTAATGGTATCGAGGTTAATCGAGGTGATATTGCGCGTTTCTGGATATACTTCCTGGTTCACCACCCCTTTGATGCGATAGCGGTAGCGGAAGTTTTCTACTTCACCCGGACCCACACTAAAGTCTGTCCATTCTTTGTTATTGAACGCATTGGGACCCGTAAAGGTGGTGAGTTTGTT
>CAZDPF010000003.1:22866-37959 GCA_964507215.1 uncultured Chryseobacterium sp.
TTGCCCTTTTTGATGTACACCGTGTAAATGCCATTCACGGTTAGCGGCTTGTACAGCTGCAGTTCAACGTAGTTGGTGGTAAAGTCGATGCTGCAATTGTCAATGGTTCCGATCACTGGGCGTGCCACAGAGTCAGGGCCGATAACGCGGAAGTCGGTGCCATCAGGAGAAATGGATTCGCACTGAATGTCGGTGTCGAAGTACATGGTAATGGTAGAGTCTCCACATTGATAGGCTACCACGGGTACCGGATAATCATACTGCCCGGTATTGGGGTTCATCACAGAGTCATTGGAGACTTTCACCCCGGCCAATATGCCTTTCCAATCATTGGGTATGGTGTCTTGGCCGTAGCCCGGACGGGTGATGTCAATTTTGGGACCTTCTCGAACAGCAGCGGCGCAAGTAGCGGCCACGGTAATCTGCATATCGCGCATGGAAGAACCTACGAACTCCCAGGCCTGTAAATTGGTATTGTAGCGATACTCTCGTACAATAATGGCCACCACACAGATTTCTTGTTGGTTGCTGGTGGTGAAAGAGAAAGAACCCGTTTGGTTGTTCACCACAATACCGCCTGAGCCAGGGGCTGTGGTAATGGGATTGGTAGCGCTGTAACCAGCGGCAAATGGAAGGGCTACGCCACCAGCTCCACCTGCTTCCATAGGATCGGTGAAATCATATTTAACAGAATCTCCATCAGGTTCTATAGTGGGGTGCGCCCACACAAAGTAAGAATTGGTGCAGAAGGCTTTGGCCGCAGCGGTTTGAAATTGAGGAGAAGTATTGTGGCCGTTGGTGTTGTTCAAGAAAGCCTCTACATAGGTGCCATCTGGGCAGTTGCCTCCGCAATTGAAAGGGGCACAAGCTGCCAGGTTGTCAATGCAGCCACTACGACAACAAGTGCTATAAGAAAAGCGGATATCTGCACACAGGTTGGGTATAGTGGTGGTGCCTACATAATAGTGCATACTGATAGGCACATAGCCAGGCGTACCAGGGGTTACGCAGTCGTCAAAGCCAGGGGTCAATACGCCGCCATCGCCTGCAGGAGTGGCCCCGGGAGGGTTGACTCGGTTGGCTGTGAAATTATATTGGGCAAAGCAAGAGGAACGCACTTGAATGCTTGCGGTAGCTCCTAAACCCGCCGTTCCTGGAGACATGTCTCGGTAAAGCACCAAGATTACTCTGTACTGCATACCACCTAGGTGCTCATATGAAATTTCTGCACCGGCTACGTGCGTGGCACGCGCTTCAGGCATCAATAGAAACATACAAGCGGTCAGCAGCGCATAAACAATGCGTTTCATAGGCGTTCGGTTTTAATGTGAAGGGTGTACAGATGGGCACGCACTTTCACCATGCTACAAATTAAGCGACTGGGCTCGGTTTTAACAAAGGGTAGTTGAAAAGAATGAGTAGGAAGGCTGCGCCACTGAGTCAGTCTTTTATTCTCCACCTATTTATCGCACAGTACCAACCGTTAACGTTATTGTACCCGTCATGGTTTTTGGACCAACAACTTCCTCTCCCACAATTTTTAAAGTGTAGAAATACACCCCATCCGCTGCAGTGATCCCGCTGTTAAAATCTCTGCCATCCCAAGCTTCATTTTCCGCCTGATGGCTTTGGTACACCTGTTCTCCCCAGCGGTTAAAAACCTCCACCTTGCCTTTCATTCCTTCTTGCCAACCTTCTATCTTCCAGAAGTCGTTCTTGCCATCGCCATTGGGGGTAAAAACATTGGGAATGAACAAAGCGGTAGGTGGGACTTCCTCCGGATCGGCGTTTGGAGATTGCCGTTCATCATCTTGACAAAATTCTAGCCAATTGGAACAGACCTTTCGCGCTGTGTCTGTTGGGTGAAGCGCCCAAATTCGGTAGGTAAAACAAGCTTTCTCATCGGTAGCCTTCCAATGGAAAACGGTATCTGTCAACGGGGCTCCTCCATTCAAACGATGCCATAGCAAGGGGTTCTCTGGATGAGTGGAACGCTCTACTTCATAGACCACCTGTTGCCAGGCTGTGCAGGGCGACCAAGCCAAACCCAAGTGGCCATCGAAGTCGTTGTACAAAGTATCAATAAGCAAAGTGGCTGCACCACCCGACTGCGGCCATCTTCTTTGCTGCAAACCCACATTGGTACGGTAGAAAATGGTTTGATGGGCCACCATTCCGGGAGGCAAAAGGGAGTCTATCCAAAAGCCAAAAGGCCCAGTCAACAATTGCCCTGAAAAGTGCCCAGCAGTTTGAAAGGTCTGACCGGAATCTAACGAGCGCTCGATCCACAGATCATCGAGCCAAGCCAAAGGGAAGGTGTTGGTGTCTAAACGGTAGTGTACCTGGCAGTATTGATTCTGCAGAATACTCACGCGATCTACCTCGCTGATGGGGTAAAAGCAATTGCGCACTGGAATAGACAGGGTGAAATGTGGCGCTAAGGGATATCCGCACACATTTTCAAGCGTAGAACTGTCTGAACCTGTCACCACTTGCAAGTAATAGTGGCCGTTGTACCGCAGTTCTTCGGCCAGCAGCAATTCAATTTGAAAAGTAGACAGACTTTGATCGCACACCATTTGACAACCTACAATCGGAATGGGCAATGAATCTGTTCCAAACAGTAGAAAATCAGAGCCATCGCCAGCGATCGTATGGCACAGCACGCCTTCCTCAAAATCTAAAACAATCTTCTGTTCGTAGCAGGTGTAGGGCACTACGGGAAGCAGAAAATGGGTCTGCCCGCCAATGGTCAGGGTATCATTGGGCAGCCACGGCCATTGCATGGCTTGAACGAAGGCTGCGTCAAGGGTGTCGGTAGTGGAGGCAGTTGTTGCAGTTTGTAAGCGCGGACCGGCCATCACCGAAGGCGCACATTGGGCGGCCACCACTATTTGCATATCGCGCATGGTAGTGCCTGCCTGATAAAGCATGCCCGAAGTATCTCGGCGGTACTCTACCGCTTCTAGGGCTATAACGCATACCTCTTGCACATTGGAAGTGGTGAATTCCAACACCCCTTGCAGCGAATCTAGTCGCACGCCACCGCTTCCGGCTTGGGTAGAAAGTGGCTGAAGGTAGGAGTAGCCTGTTTCGTAGGGGATGGGCAGTGGTGGATTTTGCGGACCAGAAAGTGCGGGAACCAGTCGGTAAAACACAGAATCGCCATCGTCTGAATCAGCGCCTTGGGCCCAATAAAAGCTCGATTGGGTACAGAAGGCTTTGGCAGCGGGCGTATTGAAACGCGGTGAGGAATTGGGTCCGTATGCACTGTTCAACTTGGCCTGCACGTAGAGGTTGGCCGAAGCCGCATTGACCAAATTGTCTGAGGCATTGCGGGCGTTCTTCCACCAATAAAAGCGAATGTCATGACAATTTTGCGGCAGCACCACCGTGTTCGAATAGTAATGCGTGCTGATGGTCATGTTGGCTTGCTGTTGTTCTACACATTCATAAAAGCGGGCCGTGTGATACCCCCCATCAGAAAAGGGAATAGCGCCAGGAGGGATCGATCGGTTGAGGTTGAGGGTGCGATTGGAAAAGCAGGAGGAAGAAATCCATAAGAGTTCGGTGGGAGGCAGGGCGATGCCGGCTGCGTCACGATAGACCAATAATTCAACGAGGTAATGACGAGCAATACCTGTTGAATCACCAATATAGGTATAGCGGATTTCGGCCCCTGCCAAGTGATCTGCCCGCAGCGGTTGGAATATGCTGAGCCCAATAAGACATCCAAAAATTAGTAGCGTTCTCAAAAGAGATAGGTTGAAAGCTGAACGGAATTTAAGGGAAGGCAATGAGCTGATAACCACCCAATGAGTAGAACACAAGCCTCGCTGAGGCTGCTCGAGCTCGCGTTGCCAAAACCTGCGTTCAATAGTCGTTCAAGACCTGAACTACAGGCCACTGTTTGTGCGTTATTTTTGCTGTCCAATTTGCCCCATGCAGCACATCCGGAATTTTTGCATCATCGCCCACATCGACCACGGTAAAAGCACCTTGGCCGACCGGCTTCTTGAACAGACCCAGACCATTACCGATCGGGAGAAGAAAGACCAGCTGCTCGACAATATGGACTTGGAGCGAGAACGCGGCATCACCATCAAGAGCCACGCGATTCAGATGAACTACACCCATCCAGATGGACAGCAGTTCGTACTCAATTTGATCGACACTCCGGGGCACGTAGACTTCAGTTACGAGGTATCTCGCTCTATTGCCGCTTGCGAAGGCGCCCTTTTGGTTGTAGATGCCGCCCAAGGCATTCAGGCCCAAACCATTTCCAATCTCTATTTGGCATTAGACCACGATTTGGAAATTATTCCGGTACTCAACAAAATAGACCTACCCAGCGCCAATCCGGAGGAAGTCACCGATCAGATTGTGGATCTGATTGGCTGTGATCCTGACGATATCATCCGGGCGAGTGCCAAAACGGGTATCGGCATAGAAGACATCTTGCAGGCCATTGTGGCCCGGGTTCCGGCACCTAAAGGCGATGTAAATGCGCCCTTACAAGCCCTTATTTTCGATTCTGTTTACAATCCCTTTCGCGGCATCGAGGCCTATTTCCGCGTGATGAACGGCAGCATCAAACAAGGCAGCCAGATTCGGTTTATGGCTACCGGCAAGAATTATGAAGCCGATGAAATTGGGGTGCTCAAGCTTACCCAACATCCGCGCAAAGAGATCAAAGCGGGGGATGTGGGTTACTTGATTTCTGGCATCAAAGAAGCCCGTGAGGTGAAAGTAGGCGATACCATCACCGAGCGCGAACGGCCGGCCCAAGCGCCTATTTCGGGTTTTGAGGAAGTAAAACCTATGGTATTTGCTGGCATTTATCCGGTAGACACCGAAGATTTTGAAGACCTCCGCGCCTCATTGGAGAAGCTTCAGCTCAACGATGCTTCCCTCACTTTTGAAGCCGAATCATCAGCTGCATTGGGCTTCGGCTTCCGTTGCGGATTTTTGGGAATGCTCCATATGGAAATCATCCAAGAAAGGCTGGAGCGCGAGTTCAAGATGACGGCCATCACCACCGTTCCCAACGTATCCTACCGCTCGTATCTGAAGAGCGATCCAGATAAAATGGTGATGGTGAACAATCCGTCTGACTATCCAGATCCATCCAAACTCGATCGCATCGAAGAACCTTACATCAGCGCGCAGATCATCAGCAAATCAGAGTATGTAGGGGCCATTATGAATCTCTGCATCGATCGTCGGGGCATTTTGAAGAACCAAGTCTACCTCACCTCTGACCGCGTAGAACTCAATTTTGATATGCCTTTGGCCGAAATAGTTTTTGATTTCTACGATCAACTGAAGACCATTTCAAGGGGCTATGCTTCTTTTGACTACCACCCCATCAATTACCGCGAGTCTGATTTGGTGAAGGTGGATGTATTGCTGAATGCTGAGCCGGTAGATGCACTCTCGTTCTTGGTGCACCGAAGCAAATCACATGAGATTGGCAAGAAGATGTGCAAAAAGCTCAAGGAGCTCATCCCTCGTCAGCAATTTGTGGTGGCGCTTCAAGCCGCTATAGGAGCCAAAATTATTGCCAGAGAAACCATTAGTGCTTTGCGCAAAGACGTGACGGCCAAGTGTTATGGGGGTGATATTTCTCGAAAGCGCAAGCTGTTGGAAAAGCAAAAAGCGGGTAAAAAGCGCATGCGCCAAGTGGGCAATGTTGAAATTCCACAACAAGCCTTTTTAGCTGTGCTTAAACTCAACGACTAAGCCGTTGAAAAAGGGCATCTTTGGCCTATGAAACGCTTTGTCTTCTTTGTTCTTCTCACTTTTGGGTGGCTCAGCCTGAGTGCCCAGAGGCTCCCGGAGCGCTATACCAAAGGCAAAGACCGCATTTTTTTCATGGTAGCCCATCCCATGTTGGTGCAGATGCCAGAAGGCCATTCGATGGCTTGGTATGCCAATGAGTACAATCTGCAGTTTCTATTGGAGTCAAGGGTGGGCGAAAGCATTTTTTCTATTGGGTATGGTTTGGGCTATACCTCTTCTAACTTCCACCACAATCTGCGCATTGATTCTGATCCTGTTACGGGTACAGAAGTCTATCGTTTCATCCCTGATACTACCTCGTTTAGAAGGAATAAGCTCAACACCAAGTTTATCGAACTGCCAATAGAATTTCGCTTTCGTCCGAAATTGAAAAACGGCTACAGTCTCCGTTTATATGCTGGAGGGAAGGTGGGTTACTTGATTGAGAGCTATGCGCGTTACAGCGATGAACAAATCAAGTTTGACGATTACCGCTTGGATGAGATCAATCCGCTGAGCTACGGTATTTACCTCAAAATCGGGTATCGATTGTTCAGTTTGTACGGCTACTACGGCTTGAATCCGGTATTCACAGGAGGTCAGGTGAATGGTCAATCGCTGAACACCGGTAGGCATTTGAGCTTCGGCATCAGCATTAGCGGATAGTGCTAAGCTTTTTCCTCGTTGGGGAAGAAGAGTGAACGCAGTTCGGTAGCCTCCTCAGGATTTAGTTTACCTCCCAAGATGAGTGCCAGTTGTCTTCTGCGCAAAGCGCCATCGAAACGTGCAATTTCCTCTTCTGTTTCCGGAAGAATACCAGGTACTTGAATGGGATTTCCCAACTGGTCTACGGCCACAAAGGTGTAGATGGCCTCGTTGGCTTTCAGTCTTTTCCCTTGACCGGTTTGGTCTTCGAGAAATACATCCACAAAAATCTCCATAGAGCTAGAGAAAGCCCGGCTCACCTTGCCTTCCAAGGTCACAATGCTGCCTTGTGGAATAGGATGGCGAAAAGAAACATTGTTCACCGACGCCGTTACCACTATGCGGCGGCAGTGCCGATGGGCCGAAATGGCCGCACAGCGATCCATCCAAGACAATAGTTGTCCGCCAAAAAGATTGTTCAGGTTATTGGTGTCGTTAGGCAATACGATCTCGGTCATAACCGTGAGCGATTCCTTGGGGGTGCGCGGTGCCATCAATACAATTTCAAGGCCGCAAAGATAGGGGGCAATGTGGGCCTAGGGCCGGTAAATCCAAGCGTCGGCTTCCACCTGCTGCTGAATGCTTTTCAATGCTTCTTGAGCCTCTTCACGGCTGTTGAAATGCGCCGCGGCTACCCGCTGCAATCCTTGTCCGGGTGCCACCACCGCATCAAAGCCTCGGCTGCGCAATTGACCAATCATCTTTTGCGTATTAGCCGCTTCGCGGAAAGAGCCTACTATTATGAAATAGTTGGGGCTACTCAGCGTCTGCTCGGCATTCACCACTTTGACGGGCAGCACTTTCTCTGGAAGAGCTGCCGTGTGCTTTGGTTCTTGTGGAAGGGTTTTAACCGGGCGAGCAACAGGTTTTTCTGCTGCTTCCTTGGTGGCAAGCTTTGATGCGCTATCGCCGCCAAAAGGAATCATGCTCTTTGTTTTCAGTCCTTGTACGCCTTCAAACTCAGCAGTAGGCACGAGGGTTTCAGTGGGTTCCTCGGTAATGAACAGCGCCGGACCAATGGAAGAATAAGAGTCTATAGCTGCCTGAATCTCTTGGCGTTGCCACCATCCCAAACCGCTAATGGTCATCAGTGGAACCAAAACCGCAGCCCATTTCCAAGTCTGCCAACTCTGCCGCTGCCGAATGGCCACGTCTGGGGCAATGGAAGCTGCTTCAGTAACTTTTGCAGCGGGAGCTTTAGTAGCTAGAGGGGTTTCTATGGCCGGCACATGAAAAATGCCCATGCCATACGAACTCAGAAGGAAATTAGATTCCAAAGCGGGAACAAACTGCAAAGTGCCTTGCTCAGCCCGGTACAATTGACCGATGTGCTCAAGACGGATTTTCTTGCCTTCCGCCAATTCTTTTTTCCATTGCGCCAAGGCCTGGTCTACCATCAATCGGGCTGTTTCAAAAGAACAGGCGTTGATTCGTGCCACATAGTTGTAGAGTAGCCCATCGCTTTGGGTGAGGCTTGCGTTGAAAGCCACTTGCTTTCTAGCCGGACGAAACATATGGGTGCTGGCCGCGATCTCTGCTGGCAGGGATCGAGAAATAAAAGCCCCCAATTCCGGTACAATCACGCAATCGTGCCGGAAAAGGAGGTCTGTGATATAGAGCTCTGGGCGCATGTTCACAAAACTACAGTTTTGCACGAGATGCTGCACTCAAAGCGTGCCGCGCGATTCTTGCTCGCGTTCAATGGCTTCGAAGAGTGCTTTAAAGTTTCCTTTTCCAAAGCTCTTCGCGCCTTTTCGCTGGATGATTTCGAAGAACATCGTAGGACGATCAACCACGGGTTTGGTGAAGAGCTGCAGCAAATAGCCTTCGTCATCGCGGTCAATCAATATGCCCAATTCCTTCAAAGGAGCGAGTTCCTCATCGATCTCACCTACCCGATCAAGAACGGTATCATAGTAAGATTCAGGCACGTACAAAAACTCCACCCCCCGGTTTTTCAGTGCCGTAACCGTTTCAATGATGTTGTCAGTGGCCACGGCAATATGCTGTACACCCGCGCCACTGTAGAAGTTGATGTACTCCTCAATCTGCGATTTCTTCTTGCCTTCAGCTGGTTCGTTGATGGGGAATTTGATGCGTCCATTGCCATTGGTCATCACCTTGCTCATCAAGGCGGTGTAATCGGTAGAAATGTCTTTGTCGTCAAAAGACACCAATTGGGTAAAGCCCATCACTTGCGAGTAGAAAGCTGCCCACTCATTCATCTCATTCCAGCCTACATTGCCCACCATATGGTCAATGTATTTCAGCCCTACGGGAGCGGGTTGAAATTCGGGATTCCAAGGCCGGAAACCAGGAAGAAAAAGTCCGTTGTATCGACTGCGTTCTACAAAAATGTGCACGGTATCTCCATAGGTATGAATACCAGAAAACACCACTTGGCCGTCAGCATCTTCACTGATGGTAGGCTCAAAATAGCTTTTCGCACCGCGCGAAGTGGTTTCTTGCCAAGACTTGGCGGCATCATCCACCCATAGCGCAATCACTTTTACGCCATCGCCATGTTGGCTGATGTGCTCATTAATTTCACCACCGGGGAGTAAAGGCGTGGTAAGCACCAAGGTGATTTTATCTTGACGCAGCACATACGAAACACGGTCTTTGGCACCCGTTTCTAGTCCGCGATAGGCCAAGGGTTGAAAGCCCCAAGCTTGCTGGTAGTACAGGGCGCTCTGCTTAGCATTTCCACAGTACAGCTCTACATAGTCTGTTCCGTTGATGGGCAGAAAGTCTTGGGCGTCAGGGAAGATCTTGGGAATCTCCTGGGTTGCAGTTGAAGCCATTCTATTGCGTTTTTAGGGGGAGTTCAAAGGTAGTTCTCTCACTTAGTCTTCTAGCCAGCTTTTCCAATAATCAGCATCTTCCAAGGTGAGCGCGGTCTGGGCCAGGCGAAGCGGCTTGAAGGTATCTACCATCACCGCCAGTTCTTCTGTTGCTTTTTGGCCAATAGAGCGCTCATAAGCTCCGGGGTGCGGACCATGCGGAATTCCTGCAGGATGCAGACTAATGAAACCCTTCTCCACATGATTGCGGCTCATAAAATCGCCATCCACATCATCGAGCACTTCGTCAGAGTCAATATTGCTGTGGTTGTAAGGTGCGGGAATAGCTTTGGGATGGTAATCGTACAATCGCGGCGCAAAGGTGCATACCACAAAGTTGTGGGCTTCAAAGGTTTGATGCACAGGTGGCGGTTGGTGTACTCTTCCGGTGATGGGTTCAAAATCGCGGGCGTTGAAGGCATACGGATAGTTGTAACCGTCCCAACCCACCACATCAAAAGGATGGGAGGCGTAGAGGAGTTCGTGTAGATGATTCTCTTTGCGAATCTTGATCAGGAATTCTCCTTTTTCATCATGGGGATACAAAGCCTCCGGACGACGAATGTCGCGCTCGCAAAACGGACTGTGCTCCAGCAATTGACCGAAATTGTTGCGGTAGCGCTTGGGGGTGAGTATCGGACTGAAAGATTCTACAATGAAAAGTCGGTTATCCGGGCCATCGAAATCCATCTGGTAAATCATTCCTCTGGGAATAATCAGATAGTCCATCGGGCCGAAGGAGAGGTCTCCTAGCAGCGTTTTGAGAATACCGCTGCCTTGGTGCACAAAAATCATCTCGTCGGCATCGGCATTCTTGTAGAAATAGTCGGTGACTGACTTACGAGGTGCTGCAAGGGTGATGTTGAGGTCGTTGTTGAACAGCACCACTTGGCGTGAAGCCAAGAAGTCATCTGCTGTGGGCAGGTGGAAGCCGCGAATCATGCGCGAGGTCATATTGTGGGTGACCGCGGCTTTCGGACTAATATCTACCGGTTTTCGCACCTGTTTCACCATGGTGGGCCGGTACTCGTGGTAGAGCAAAGAAGACATTCCGCTAAAGCCCTCCGTTCCGAAGAGCTGTTCGTAATACAGTCCGCCTCCGGGTTTTTCAAAAACCGTATGGCGCTTGTGGGGAATTTTCCCGAGCTGATGATAAATAGGCATACTCTCCTGAATTTTAGGGGTGAGGCAAAATTAGGCGCGTAGCGCAGGCACGATATGACGAATCTCAGGAACTGACTTCCTTTGTTGGTGTGAAAACTGTGCGCACTTTTCTGGCCTATGGCAATGTGGTGGTGGCCCTTGCAGCCATGGCCCTGGTGCCTTTAGAATCTTGGGCAGAAGGGAAGGGGCACTATCCACTCTTCGTTTTTTGCAGTACGCTGGCCGCTTACGGCTATATGCATCTCCGGCAGCTCAAAGAGACAGTGGCTGCTGTTCATCCCGTGTTGGTTTTTACCCAATCCAATCGTTTTACAGTGACGGCTTTAACAATAGTTGCAGCCCTTTTAGCCACTTGGTTGTTGATGAAATTGCCAACCATCCAGCAAATGCTGATTATTCCGGCTATTGCCATTTCAGCCTTGTACCCTTCTACGCCACTCGTTCAAGGGGGCCTACGCAGCGTTCCAAAATTGAAATTGCCCCTCATTGCCTTCACTTGGATGTGGGTGTGTGTGGTGATTCCGGCCTGGCCTTTACAATTCGTGGAGGGCTTGCGCATGGCGATGGTTTTTTCTTGGATATTGGCTTTGGCCATTGCCTTTGACATCCGCGATTTGCACTACGACAAAGCGGCCCTTCAAACCCTTCCGCAGAAGAACAGAGCAGGCGCTTTGCGTTGGGCCCATGGCTTCAATATGCTTGCAGCACTAGCCACAGGGGGCTTGCTAAACACAGTAGGAATGGGCTGGAAAGGGCTCTTTCAACTTCTTCCATTTGCACTTACTGCCCTGGCTCTTGAACGAATCAAGCGAAGTCCAGACCCTTTGTTTATCTCTTTTTATGTGGAGGCCCTCCCCCTCAGCTATTTTCTCATAGCCCTTTGGCTAGTATGACTTCTGATGTATGTTCATTCGAATTTCGGCCATTACATTAGCCCCATGGACGAAAAAAGCCGTGTGGACGAATGGGACTTGGCCGATGTCTTGGCCCATTTTAGAACGCAATACCATTTTCCAGTAGACCAAAGCGGCCAACCGGTGGTGTATCTCACCGGCAATTCGCTTGGCCTTCAACCGAAGGGAGTAGCGACCTACCTCATGGAAGAAGTGGAAGATTGGAGAAAGTATGGCGTAGAAGGCCATGTACATGCCCGTAGGCCTTGGGTAGATTACCACAAACTGTTTCACGCTTCATTGGCCCGAATAGTGGGCGCCCACCCAGAAGAGGTGGTGGCGATGAATGGGTTGACGGCCAATCTGCACTTCCTCATGGTGAGTTTCTATAGGCCAAGGGGAAAGCGCACCAAGCTCTTGTGCGAAGCCAAGGCTTTTCCATCTGATCTCTACGCACTTCGCTCACAATTGCGCTTCCATGGCTTGGGCGACGAGCATCTTATTTTGTTGGAAAACCGCGAAGGGGAAGACCATCTGCGCACCGAAGATATTTTGCAGGTAATTGATTTGCATGGCGATGAGATTGCCCTGAGTATGATGGGTGGCGTGAACTATTACACAGGTCAGCTTTTTGATATGGCCACCATCACCCAAGCTTTGAAGGCCAAAGGCGCTATGGTGGGTTGGGATCTTGCCCATGCCGCTGGCAATGTTCCGCTTCAACTGCATGATTGGGGGGTAGATTGTGCCGCTTGGTGCAGTTATAAATACCTCAACAGCGGACCGGGAAATGTGAGCGGGGTGTTCATCCACAAAAAGCACCACGGTCTGGCCGAAATTCCCCGTTTTGAAGGATGGTGGGGGCATGATGATGCCAGTAGGTTTGCCATGCCCAATCAGTTTCAGCCTATGCCAAGTGCAGAAGCTTGGCAGCTTTCCAATGCCCCCGTTTTGGGCATGGCCGCGCATCGGGCAGCACTCGACCTCTTCGACCAAACCAGCATGGAGGCGCTGCGTGAGAAATCTCTTCGCTTGACCGCTTACCTGGAACAAATTTTATTGGAAGTGGGCCAAGCCAAACAAACCGGCTGGCGCATTCTCACCCCTGCCACACCCGAAGAAAGAGGCTGTCAACTATCACTGCTAGTTCCCCACAACGGCAGAGCGCTCTTTGACTATCTGCAACAGCATGGCGTAGTGGCCGACTGGCGCGAACCAGACGTGATTCGCATGGCACCCACCCCGATGTACAACAGTTTTGCCGATCTCTATCGGCTGAAAAACCTACTGCTCGCTTATTATGAACAAGCCTGAAACCATCACCATTGCCGGAGCCGGACTGGTGGGCTCCTTACTGAGTTTGTACCTGGCCAAAAGAGGCCATCAGGTGCAATTGATCGAAAGACGTCCTGATTCTCGAAAGACTTCCATTTACCAAGGGCGCTCGATCAACTTGGCTTTATCAGATAGAGGCTGGAAAGCTTTGGAAGCAGTTGGGGCCGACACCACTATTCGAGACATTGCCATTCCCATGCGCCGCAGGGTGATGCATGATGTGAAAGGCCATCTGAGCTATCAGCCTTATGGAAAAGATGGACAGGCCATTTACTCTGTGAGCAGAGGATTGCTCAACCAGCGTCTGTTGGATATGGCCGAAGCCCTTCCGAATGTGCGCATGCATTTTGAGCAGAAAGTGGTGGCAACAGATCTTGAAGCAGCCAGTATCACCACTGAAAATACAGATGGCGAGACCCATACCTATCAGGCAGACTATCTCTTTGGTGCCGATGGCGCATTCTCACAAGTGCGGGCCGCTATGCTCAAACGAGACCGATTTAGCTATGAGCAAGAATACATTGATCACGGCTACAAAGAATTGAGCATTCCTCCGGCTGAAGATGGCAGCTTTCAAATGGAAAAGGAAGCGCTGCATATCTGGCCCAGAGGAGAATATATGCTCATCGCACTTCCCAATCCGGATGGCACCTTTACCTGCACGCTGTTCTTCCCTTTTGAAGGCGACCCCTCGTTTTCTTCGCTGAATACGGTAGAAAAAGCCCGTACTTTCTTTGAAGAGCAGTTTCCGGATGCCTTGGCTTTAATGCCTGATTTCGATCAAGAATGGCGAGATAATCCAAGCAGTTCGCTGTGTATTATCCGCTGTTACCCTTGGGTGGCTGGCCAGTCTGCTTTGATTGGCGATTCTGCCCATGCCATAGTGCCGTTTTACGGACAAGGGATGAACTCAGGATTTGAAGATTGCAGGATTCTCAATAAGATTTTAGACGAAGAATCCGATTGGAAAGTGGCGCTTGAACGCTACCAGAAAGAGCGCAAAGCCAATGGAGATGCCATTGCTGATTTGGCCATGCGAAACTTCATTGAAATGCGCGATCTCACGGCCGATCCCCAGTTTCTACTGCGCAAGAAGATAGAGGCCCATTTGCACCAGCGCTACCCAGATCGTTGGATTCCGCTCTATTCCATGGTCACTTTTACACACATCCCGTATGAAGAGGCCTTGCGCATTGGCAAAGTGCAAGACAAGATTATGGCTGAGGTGATGATGCGGCCAGACATTGAGGAAATGTGGAATTCTCCAGAAGTGAGCGCTGCTATTTTAGAGGGGGTAGAGCGTTATCTCTAAGCCAAAGCCACTTTTTAGGCTTCTGTTTTTCGGGTGTGGAGATACTCCTCCACAATGAAGACAATATTCTGATTGACCAAGGGCTTGGTGATATACCCCTGTACATTTTTGAAGCTGTTGGCCTTTTGCTGATCTGCCTTTGAAATAGAGGAGCTCACCATGTAGATGTAACAATCGGCCTCAGGGAATTTTTCGTGAAAGCGATCGAGAAATTCAAAACCGCTCATCACCGGCATATTGATATCGAGCAACATAATGCCGGGTAAGCCTTCTTGATTGCTGTAGCGCTCTTCTAGAAAATCAAGCGCAGACATCCCTTCGGGTTGTATAAAAATGAGCGCATCTGGATAGGTGCGCGTGATGATGTTCCGGAGAACAAAGTTGTTCACCTGATCATCATCGATGATGAGAATTTCTACTTGACTCAATGCAACTTCTTATGAGATGGCGTGATTCCGTACTTGGTCTTGTAACACTTCCCAAAGTAGGACAAACTTTTGAATCCTAGGTGGAAAGCGATCTCCTTGATCGGCATATCTGTGTTCTCTAGGAGCTCTTTGGCCTTCACCAATTTGATCTCATTGATGTATTTAACCGGAGTGAGTTTGGCTTTGTCTTTCACTTGCGACTCCAATTTGGCGTAGCTCATTCCCATATCATCTGCCAATTGGGGGATGGAAAAATTCTTAAAGCGGTATTTTTTAATAACCAAAGAATCAAGCATGGCCAATACAGGGTCTTTTACTGGCAGGGAAGTCTTGATTTCTAAATCGGTAGAGTAGATCTTGTTTAGATACTCTTGTTTGCGCAAGAGATTATTGATGCGGCTTATCAATACCTGGGCGCGTACGGGCTTAACCAAATATTCATCCGCCCCAAGATCATAGCCCTCAATGAGATTCTCATCTTGCCCTAATGCAGTGAGTAAAATGAAAGGCACATTCTTGAGATCATGCATTTCTCTCACCCGGCGAAGCAACTGATAGCCATCTAATTTGGGCATCATGATGTCAGACACTATGATGTCTGGTTGGATGTCTTGGAGTTTCTCCAACGCATC
>CAZDPF010000003.1:38059-39961 GCA_964507215.1 uncultured Chryseobacterium sp.
TGATGTCAGACACTATGATGTCTGGTTGGATGTCTTGGAGTTTCTCCAACGCATCCTCGCCATCTACAGCAGGAATCACGTGATAATGCCCCGAAAGCAGCATGTCCATGCTCTCTAGCAAATCGGTGTTGTCTTCAACTAACATTACTTTTTTCATAGCGCGGTCTTTCAAATTCTGCTCATGAGTTCATAAGGCAAGCTCACAATAAAGGTGCTGCCCTTTTGGAGTTCACTGTCTACTTCTATGCTTCCCTGGTGGAAGGCGATGAATTCTTTAATAATGGAAAGGGCCACCCCTGTTCCTTCAATTCCCACTGCGTTGGCGGCACGGTAAAAAGGCTTAAAAATTCGATGAACATCGTCCAGTGGAATTCCCACTCCTTTGTCTTTGATGTACAGCTCTACTTTCTTGAGCTTGTACTTGATGGTCACCGTTACCCGCTGTTGTTGGGGAGAGTATTTTAAAGCGTTGTTCAATAAATTAGAGATGGTATAGCGCAGCATGCGCATATCGCCTTGCAATGATTTCTCCTCCCCTTTCTCCACCACTTGAATCTTTGCTTTCGGAAACTTTTCTAAGATTTTCTCGATCTCAGAATCCACCAAATTTCTGATCTGTAAGGGTACCGGATTAAAGGGTTCTCTTCCGGCACTCATCTTTCTGAACTGCAGCACATCGGTGATCATGTGGTTCAGTCGATCTACTTGGGCTTGCAGTTTGGTGGCGAGTTTGCTGAACTTGGGATCCAGTTGATCTTGTTCACACCAGGCATTCATAATGTCTAATTGTGATTGAACAACCGCCAATGGGGTTTTGAATTCGTGGGAAGCGATGGAAAACAGGCTGGCGCGCAACTCATTGATTTCTTTCTCTTTGCTCCATGCATTGATCAGGTCTTCCATCAACAATACGCTTTCAGTGACGTCTGAACTGACGGAAATAGACAGTTGGTCAGGAAGTCCTGCCACGTGTCGTCCGTCTTGCCAAGAGGTCTTGAGCCAAATATTATGGCCATCACTTTTGCGCAACATCACCTTCACTTCAGTTCCTTCGCGATACAGCATTCTGCCCAGCAATGCTTCATTCATATTGCGCCTGAACTCATCAGCCATAAAATCAAACAGCTCGCGCCCCAGCATTTCATCTGTCTCGTAACCCAAGAGCGCTTTCACTGATTCTGAACAGTATACAATACACTTATCTGCACCATGAATGCATACCAAGTCAGTGGTATTGCGCGCAATGATTCGCTCAAAAACCTCCAACTCAACGGTTTCATTCGCTTCCTTTTTCAAAGGGAAGAGTACATAAGCAGATGTTGTATACGGGTTGGCCATCTAAAAAATCAGACGTATTGGTCCATTTTGGCGAAGTTGATGAGATCAACCACGTTACGCGCTTGTAATTTGTTGAGCAGACGCTGCTTATAAGTGCTTACAGTCTTGTCGCTAATACCCAGTTCTTCTGAAATATCCTTGTTAGATTTTCCAATCGAGAGCAGCTTGAGTACTTCGCTCTCTCTGCTGAATAGCTTGATTTTGCGTTGCTTTTCCCTTTGGGGCGTTTTTACAGTGTAAAGGTCTTCACGGAAGTACAAATCACCGCCTGCTACCACGCGAATTGCATTCACCACTTCCTTGGGATCTGCATCTTTTGAAATATATCCTTGGGCTCCCAATTTTCTTACGGTTGGCCCATAGATTTCCTCCGGATGCATGCTCATGATTACAATGCGCACGTCTGGAAAATCATCTTGCAATGCGCGCAAAGCCGTAATGCCATTCATCTTAGGCATGTCAATATCCAGCAAAATCACCTCGGCCTTTAGCTTGCTCAACAACTTGAACAGCTCCTCTCCATCATTGGCTTCTCCTACCAGGCGAACCTCATCTTCAAACTTC
>CAZDPF010000003.1:40061-41571 GCA_964507215.1 uncultured Chryseobacterium sp.
CAGCTCCTCTCCATCATTGGCTTCTCCTACCAGGCGAACCTCATCTTCAAACTTCAAAAAAAGGTCTAGCCCTTTGCGTACAATGGCATGATCATCTGCGATGATGATGTTAATCATTTATCTGTGGTTTTAATGGTTAAGCACGAGCTTCAAAAGTAGTTTTTTTATAGCTGCTCCAAATTGCAATGCAAGAATTTTCAGCATTTTTAGTTCGATCGAATCTTTGTTATTTGACTGCTTTCTCGGGGAATAGCCAAAGAATGTGCTGATTGGATGTCTTGATTTACATTGAACCTGAAAGAATGCCCTTACTTTGCATAGAGGTCTCCTTAAGAGATCACAAGAAAATGAGCTATCTGCTTTTTCTCGCAATAGGAGTGATTTTATTGCTCGTGAGACAACTCACTTTGCAGCATCGGCAACTTCATCGGTTAAAGTCCGATTTAGAAACATTGGAGGCCAGTCAAACAAGCTTGCAGCAGTCTGCCTTCACCCAACAGAAACTCCTCTCGCTCATTTCTCACCACATCAGAGGGCCCTTTCACTTTGTTCTGCGCATGGTCACCTTGCTCAACGAGAAATGGGAGCTATTGGAAGAGAAAGCATCGAAGGAACAGTTTGCGGATGATGCACAATAGCTTGGATGAGATGGATCGCACCCTTCGCGATGTGATTGACTGGGCCAAACAAAAACAAACGGACCACGGGAAGGAGGTTCAAAGCTGCAATACGGGCGACATTGTAATAGAAGAAGCCAATTTCTTATCTGGAGCGGCAGAATGGAAAGAGATTAAACTGCTCGAAAGGGTAGATGCCGATGAATTCATAGACATAGATAGAGAAGCTTTGCATCTGATCATGCAGAATTTAATTAGCAATGCCATCAAGTATAGTCAGCCAGGCCAAAAAGTTGAGGTTTACAGCGAATCCTACGGTATTGATTCTGTGGTGATTGGCGTGGCAGACCAGGCAGGCGGTATGTCGCCCGAAACGGCCAACCGCATTTTCTCTCCGGGCAACCATCCCAATATGGCGGGTACCTATGAAGAAAAGGGTATTGGCATAGGCCTGTTGCTCGCCCAAGACTTAGCAGAGCAGATGGGCTCTGAAATACAGCTGGAAACAGATTCTAAAGGGAGTCGATTCTTTCTGATATTCCCAGTTTCCACTCCGAAGGAATAGCACAAACGGGAATAGGCACCATCTTGTGTTGGTTGGCGGCGTTGAGTCGCAAATAAATGGTCATTACTTCCTTTTCTCTGCCTTCTAATTCCTCCATTCCTAAACCTTGCTCATGCCGGTGCATGGCCCATTCGAGTTCGGGATAACTCGCTCCTAGCTGGTCTTCGTCCCCTCTGTTGTCGCCCCATAGTCCGTCTGTTGGCGCCGCATGGAGAATAGAAGAGGGCACACCCACCCATGCTGCCAGGGCAAAGACTTCTGTTTTGGTGAGATCGGCAATCGGACTAACATCTACACCGCCATCGCCGTACTTGGTGTAAAAACCCAC
>CAZDPF010000003.1:41671-43900 GCA_964507215.1 uncultured Chryseobacterium sp.
ATCTGCTCTTTGGGAAAATCACTTGGTTGCATAGTCTGCTTTCAACGGCTTTCGCCTCCTTCTGTTCAATCGAGTAATAGCCATCGCTCGAGCTCGAGCATAAGGGCTTCGTGTTCAAAATCAGAGGCAGGAGCTTCTTCTTCCGGCCATTTTACCTTGATCAAGGTAGAGCCGCTGGAATCTGCAATCACCTGTACTTGAATCTGACTCGATAATCCGCCAAATGAACACTGGTTGAGGTCGGCGAAATTGAGTGCGTAGTGCCCACCGCCCAAAGGAAAATAGCTTAACCCTGGATAGAGCAATTGGGTTCGGGAGGCGGGATGTTTCTGATACCAAAGCAACAAGCGGGCGGTTACCGCCTTATAGTCTCTTTGAATCCGAAGCCAATTGGGGGCTTCCCCCATGGCGTTACTTTGGGCGTGCAAGCCAGTCAGCAAGAAGCTGAAAAACAGGCAGAAAAAGCACTTTTTCCCCATGTTAGAAGAAGAAGCCTAAGGTGAATTGCAAGCCCCACAGGCGGTAATTATCGCGTTTGCCCACGCGCACGTCTTCATCTCGCAAGGCGTCATTCAAACCTCTTACATAGTCCAATCCAAAAACCACCGCTGAAGAGCCGTCTATTTCATATTCTGCACCCAAGCCAATCATGAATTGGGTTTGAATGGGAGTGAAATAATTGTCTAAATGCTTCTCCTCAGTGCGATCTGGCTCAAGACTTACTTTTTCGCCAGTTTTGAAGCCAAGTGATCCTCCAAATCGGGCGAAGTAGGTCATTCGGTCAAACTGCTGGGTACGCATTTTCAAGGCAATCGGGATTTCAATCAAACTCATGGAATAGGTTCCCATGGTGTCTGCCAATTGCAGCTTGGCTCCACGAGAAGCAATGTGAAAACCGGTATTGATGGCATAGCGATCTGTGAGGAAAAAATCACCCATCAGTCCGTAGGTAAAGCGCCAACTTGGGTCTGTGGCATAGTCATCTGCATTGGCGGTAAACCAAGAAATAGAAGGACTAACCATTAATCCGAAGCGCATGTCTTGCTGGGCTTCAGCCGGTTGAATAAAAAACATTGTTGAAAAAAGCAGCAAAAGCAAGCGGTGACGATATCGCGACATGGGTGGCATATTTTAGCCGAAAATAAAACGAACACTTTGACCCTTCGACCTAAACTTCTGCTTTTACTCGCCATTTTTTCCTTGTGGGCTTGTGAACAGAAAAGGCCTGTGGTAGAAGTGGAGGGGATTGCCATCCCCACGCGCAACTATCGCTTTGACAAGGCTTTCTTTCGGTGCAGCCCAGCAGACTTGCACCTTTGCACAGACAGTCTCACCACGCGCTACTTTCCCTTTTTTCAATCTGGAGACTCTGCTTTTTGGTTTAAGCAGCGCTCAGATAGCTTACTCAATGCGCTTCACCATCAAATAGCGCAAGAAGAAGCGGCTATAACCAAGGCTTTGGAAGAAAGCCATCGGGTTTTACAGCATTACGCTCATTATTTTCCAAAACGTTGTCCGAGTCGTTTGTACACTTATGTCTCTCCGCTCGATTTTCAGTTTCCTTTGTTTGTGACAGACAGCCTCATCTTTGTTGCGCTTGATCAATACCTCGGCGCACAATCTCCCTTTTATCAATCGCAACCGGAGTATCTGCTTCGTGGTCGCCACTGGCCTTTTTTGCCCATGGATTTGGCCGAGGCCCTTGCCGGACAGCAGGTGAGAAGAGAATTGCAAGGATCGAGTGATTTTTTGAGCGATATTATTTACGAGGGCAAACTGCTCTTTCTGGGTTCGATGCTTTATCCAGAGGCCCAAACCCATCAATGGCTTCGTTATTCTGCCGAAGAATGGGCGTTTTGCGAAGAAAATGAAGCGGCTATTTGGAGCTATTTGGTGGAGCAACAGGCGCTTTTTTCTGGCGATGCCGATCTGAAGAGGCGGTTGATCTTACCGGCACCGTTCTCCAAGTTTTATTTGCCTATTGACAACCAAACTCCGGGCAGAATTGGCCGATGGGTGGGCTATCGGATTGTGGAAAGTTGGATGGAACAAAACAATTACAATGTGCAGGAAATGCTGCGCACCACCGATGCGCGAAAATTCTTGCGAGACGCTAAATACAAGCCATGAGCAAACAAAGCGAAATACGAATTGAGGTAACGCTTGATGACAATCACGTTCCTGAAAGACTTCATTGGGATGCCCCTGATGGGGGTGTGCACCAAGAAA
>CAZDPF010000004.1:0-11910 GCA_964507215.1 uncultured Chryseobacterium sp.
GTGAACCTTTCTATTTTGAAGGTCCTCGGGTTTGAACAGGTTTTCAAAAACTCGCTGACTACCCTACCAATGGGTGGAGGTAAGGGAGGTTCTGACTTTGATCCAAAAGGAAAATCAGACAATGAAGTAATGCGCTTTTGTCAGAGCTTCATGACTGAGCTTTCAAGACATATTGGTCCTGATACAGACGTACCTGCCGGTGATATTGGTGTAGGAGGCCGTGAGATTGGCTATATGTTTGGCCAATACAAGCGCCTCCGCAATGAGTTTACCGGTGTGCTTACAGGCAAGGGAATCAATTGGGGCGGCTCTTTGATTCGTCCGGAAGCCACTGGCTATGGCGCTGTTTATTTCGTCAAGGAAATGCTGGCGCATCATGGCGATAGCTTGAACGGCAAAGTAGTAGCTGTTTCAGGTTCTGGAAACGTGGCCCAGTACGCAATTCAAAAAGCAACAGAACTTGGAGCTAAAGTGGTTACGGCATCTGATAGCTCAGGCTATATCTACGATCCGGCTGGAATAGATGCTGAAAAGTTGGCATTCTTGATGGATTTGAAGAATGTTCGTCGTGGTCGCATCGCGGAATACGCTGAAAAGTTTGGTTGCGAGTTCAAAGAAGGTCGTCCTTGGAGCGTAAAGGTGGATGTAGCCATGCCTTGTGCTACTCAGAATGAGCTCAATGGCGATGAAGCGCGTCACCTCATTGTTCAGGGCGTAAAAGCAGTGGCTGAAGGTGCCAATATGCCATGTACCCCAGAAGCCGTTGCGGCTTTCCAAGAAAACAATGTATTGTTCTGTCCTGGCAAGGCCAGCAACGCAGGTGGTGTAGCTACCAGTGGTTTGGAAATGTCTCAAAATTCATTGCGGATGTCTTGGACCCGCGATGAAGTAGATGAGAAGCTTCACAACATCATGAAAGACATTCACAGCGCTTGTGTTCAATACGGCACTGCAGAGAATGGTAAAGTAGATTACGTGAAAGGAGCCAACGTGGCCGGCTTTGTAAAAGTTGCCGATGCCATGATCGATCAAGGCTTTGTTTAAATAGCACTTCAAATATCTCCAGCCCGGCAAACGCCGGGCTTTTTTTTTACCTAAAGCTTGTACGAAATACGGATAGTTTGGATCAGTTGGCTTCGGGAGCATCCGAGTACTTTGCCGATCAAATTCAAACATTATGAAACTACTATTTTACCCTTTTTTACTGGCTTTGCTTTTGTTGCAGGCCTATCCATCTCATGGTCAGAATAGAGATTTTCTATTCGGCCAAACAGATAGTGCAGTACGCTGGGAATTGGGCGCTGGGCTGCTGCTCTCAGAGCTTTCTACCCATTGGATTGCCAGTCCGGAATTTGCCGTTGGAGCGCTCATCAACAACCATTGGTCGGTGGGTTTTCGCGCTGCCTTTCCATCTGTGATTGAATCCAAAACCTACGAAGGGCGTAATCCTTTGGCTGATTTGCGTACGGAAATTAGCTTTCACCAAGGATTGGTCTATTTGGGCTACGTCTTTCGGCCAAAGTCTGTACTGCACTTTCGCGCTGAACTAGGTTTGGGTGTAGCCCAATGGTCTCACAAACGCGAGTCTTTGGAGGGAAAGATGCAGGCGTCAAAAACCCTGTTTGCACTTGTACAGCCACGATTAGGTGTTGAGTTGAACTGTACGAAATGGTTGAATCTCAACGGTTGGATTGGATCACAATGGATTAGTGCGGATGGAAATGGTATTCAACTAGACAGCCCGCATGCCATGATAGGTATACGAATAGGCAATTTTTCAAATTGAACTTTTAAGCCTGGTTCAACTTCTCTTGACCTTTGATTAAACGGGCAATTCGCGCATCTAGCTGTTCAGTGCTGAGCCGGTCTCGGTTCAACCGATCGACCAAAATGGGGAAGCACAATGGGGTGGGTTGTTCAATGGAACAAACCACCACTTTCTGTGCCTGAATCCGACGAAGGGCTAGTCGCATTCTTCCCTCTTCCAGTTGAAAGTTCAGTGCTTCGTCGTAGGCCTGTCTCAACAGTAGATTCTCAGGATCATATTCACTGAAAACATCGAAAAGCAAGGCACTGGAACTTTGTAGGTGTCTTTCTTTCACAGGTTTTCCCGGATAGCCTTGAAATACGAGGCCGGCGATCGCAGCAATATCTCTAAATCGGCGCCGGGCCATTTCCACTGCATTGAGACTTTGTTGAATGTCATCCAATAAATGTGCAGTGCCATACAAGCTATGATGGTTCAATAGGCTCAGGTCTGGAGCTTCTTCAGACAGCAATTCAAAACCATAGTCGTTCATGGCAATTGAAAAGCTGATGGGGGCAGACTGTGCCAAGCGCCAAGCGAGCAGGGCGGCAATTCCTTCGTGTACGAAGCGTCCTTCAAAGGGATAAAAAAACAGATGATGCCCCTCTTTATCTACCAGGTATTCAATGAGAAACTGCTCTTCACTGGGAATAACACTTAGCTCTTGTTGCAAAGTGAGCATGGGCTTCAGCAGTTCTAATTCAGCATGTCCATCTCCCCCAGTGGCGGCCTCATTCAATTTTCTTCTTAGCATCTTCCCCATCTGAGCTGACAAAGGCATTCGGCCTCCCATATAACTGCTTACTACGGCCTTCTTTTTAGAAGTGGCCAGTCTTACGGTGGCCGTAAGCTCCCTCACATGAATGAGTTCGAGATTTTGTCCTGCAAACCAAAACAGGTCTCCGGGTTTGAGCCGAGCGATAAAGTATTCTTCCACATGCCCCAACATGGCCCCATTTCTAAGCTTCACCCGAATCATGGTGTCGCTCACAATTACCCCTATGGAAAGTCGATGGCGCATGGCAATTTTCTTGGAGCTCACATAATGGCGGCCATCTACATCTACTTCAAGTTTATGGTAATCATCATAGGCAGAAAGGCTTCCACCTGAAACCAAAAAGTCAATACACTGCTGCCATTCTTCCTCTTGTAAATCTTGAAAACAGAAAGTTCCTCTGACCTCTTCGAGTAGTTGTTTGGGATAGAATCCATCTGCCACTGCCAATGTGGTCATGTACTGCAGGAGCACATCAAATGAACGGATGAAGGGAATGCGATCTTCAATTAGCTCCTCCTGAATGGCCTGTCGAAGGGCAGCGGCTTCTATTAGTTCAAGAGCATGCGTGGGCAAGAAGTGAATGCTGCTGGTGGCTCCGGGCTGATGACCACTACGGCCGGCGCGCTGTAGGAATCGGGCCACGCCTTTAGGGCTGCCGATTTGAAAGATTTGATCCACCGGACGGAAATCTACACCGAGATCTAAGCTTGAGGTGCAGACCACTGCTTTGATGGTGCCCTGAAAGAGGGCTTCCTCTACCCAGAAGCGCAGCTCTTTGGAGATGGAACCGTGATGCATGGCCATACGACCACTGAGATCAGGATTGGCATCGAGAAGGCTTTGGTACCAGATTTCGGCTTGGCTTCTTGTGTTGGTAAAGATCAAAGAGGTCTGTGATCGCTCAATCAGTGGAAGTAAATCAGGAAGTAAGCGAATACCAAGATGTCCGGCCCACGGAATTTTATCCAGCGTTTGTGGAAGAATAGACACCACTTCTACTTTTTTCGCGATTTGGGCACGAATCAGGCAGCCATTCAACTGCTTTGGCCCGAGAAGCACGTTCATGGCCTCTTCAAGATTGCCAATGGTGGCAGAAATTCCCCAGGTTTGAAGGGCGGGTTGTAGGGAGCGTAAATGGACCAGTGCGAGCTCCATCAAATTGCCGCGTTTGCTCCCCATCAGTTCATGCCATTCATCCACTACTACGGCCCTGAGCTTTAGGAAATGAAGTGCATGCTTTTTTTGTGCGAAAAGAATGTGCAAGCTCTCCGGAGTGGTGATGAGCACATGTGGCATTTGCCTGCGTTGCCGCTCTTTGTCTTTGGTGGCCGTGTCTCCTGTTCGAATCTCTACTTTGAGATCTAGCTGCAGCGCTTGTATGGCGCGTTCACAGGCTTGTTGGATTTCTTTGGTTAGCGCCCGAATCGGACTTACCCAAATGAGTTGAATTCCGGCTTTTTCGCCTTGGGCCATTTGGGTAAGGAAAGGCAGCAACAAAGAATAGGTTTTGCCACTTCCTGTAGGAGCGTTTACAATGCCTTGTTTTCTATGTAGCACAGCCTCCCAAGCTTCTTTTTGAAAATCAAAAGCCTTCCATCTGTTTTGATGAAACCAATGATGAATGGAGTGCAAAGGATCGGTTGCCATGTGTGTTCAACCCAACGCGAAGCAGGCTTTACTGTTCTCCTTCCGGGTCTTTATGAAGAAGGCTTTCGCGCTGCATGATATCGGCCAAAGTACTGCCTTTGAGGAATTCTACGGTCTCATTGCGAAGTTGGAGGAAAACATCTCGTATCCCGCAAGTTTCTTCATCGCGGCATTCTTCGCAGCGTTCATAGTATTTGTAGGTTACACAAGGCAACAGGGCAATAGGACCATCGAAAAGGCGCATCACATCGGCCAGGTTGACCTCGGCTGGTTTGCGTATGAGGTAATAGCCTCCTCCCGGGCCTTTTCGCGAACCCAAGGTTCCTGATTTGCGGAGGATTAAAAGAATGTTCTCGAGAAACTTAGGCGGAATATTCTCGCTTTCTGCAATTTGATGAATGGGCACAGGCTGGCCTCCTTGCTGTTTGGCGAGGTAAAGCAAGGCGTTGATCCCGTATTTGGCTTTTTTAGAGAGCACTAATGCAGAGCGATAGGATTAGGCAGAATTGCGTTCTCGTTCGCGCTCGTCTAAGATTTCTTGGGCTTTGGCGATGGCCCTTTTCAACTTAAAATCGCTCCAAGAGTTTTTGTAATACTTGTTGATGAAGTAGTCGAGCTTTCGAATGACGAATACGTTGTACGCGCCTTTGAGTCTGTACAAGTTAGAATCGCTCAAAGAACGAAGGCTCAAACTGAAGCTACCGTCTATGTACTCTATATAGTGCCAAATACCACTTGGCATAAACAGGGTTTCGCCGTGTTTCAGTTCATGCTGATAGCCGTGGGCAAATTTTAAAGCGGGGTATTTTTCGTAATCAATGTTGGAAAAATCTACTGCACTGTGGGTAGTGAACGGCAGTTTATAGAGGAATTTGGTTTGGTCTTGATCAAAGAGGGTGATGCGCTTGGTACCTCCGAACTGGGTAATGAAGACATGAGATAAGTCGATGTCGTAATGAAGGCGTACATCGCTTCCTGCACAGCCGAAGAAGGTATAGGGAAAGTCTTTCAGCCATCCATCAACAAAATCAGGGAAGTTGAAATCTTTCAGGAGTTCAGGCGCGAGCTTGAAAAGATTGAAGAGAAAAATTCTGAGATCAGAAGGAGTTCCTTGTTCTACGAGGTCCAAATACTCTGCAAAACGCATTTCTTTAGCAGGAGGCATTTCAATGGCTGTAGGGTCATTGTCAAGCCAACGGCCATAGAGTTTCACTTTTTCGTTTCCCGCTTTTTGCCGCAAATAGTCATAAGTCCACTTGTCCTTTGCCGCCCAATTCTCCGCAAAATTGCGAATGACTACAGGCTTCAATGGCTTTACATAGTGCTTGATAAACTCTTCTTTAGAGATATTATCTACTACGTCTATGGGAGAAAGGTTCAAGTGCTTCATAGCGCGATAGAGAGGCTATTCAAGCATCAAAAGTACCAAAATCGAAAGGGTCAAAAATGTTAATCAGAGCTTAATGCACACGTTTTTTGGTTCGGTAAAGAATCGAAGGGCTTCAAATCCGCCTTCACGCCCTAGGCCGCTGTTTTTCATTCCTCCAAAAGGGGTTCGCAAATCGCGGAGTAGCCAGCAATTGATCCAAATAATACCACTGTGCAGTTTGGCGGCCACCCGATGGGCTCTTTTGAGATTGTTGGTCCAAACAGTGGCGGCCAGGCCATAGGTGGTGCTGTTGGCATAGGAGAGCACTTCTTCCTCAGTATCAAAGGGCTGAAGCGTAACCACCGGACCGAAGATTTCTTCTTGGTTGGTTCGGCAACTGAATGGCAGTCCTTCAATAACCGTTGGTCTGAGGTAATACCCGCCGGCTAGGGGTTCAGCAAGCCATTCACGATGGCCTCCTGTGAGTACAGTACCCCCTTCTTCTTGGGCCAATTGAATGTATCCCAGAACTTTATTCAGATGTGATTCTGAAACCAATGCGCCCATTTGGGTATCTGGCAATGCTGGATCACCGATGCGCATCTCGCTCACTTTTTCAACAAAGGCATCGCGGAATTTCTCATAAATCGGCCGCTCTATAAAAATCCGAGATCCGCAAAGGCAAATTTGTCCTTGATTGGCAAAGCTTGAGCGCAGGGTGGTTTTCAGCATATCATCAAAATCGCAATCGGCGAAAATGATATTCGGATTTTTCCCCCCTAGTTCCAGCGAGAGCTTCTTGAACATCGGTCCTGCGGTGCGGATCAGCTGTTGGCCGGTTTGAGTGCCTCCGGTGAAGGAGATAATTGGAATTTGAGGATGCTCAACAATGGCCTGACCGGCATTGGCGCCCAGCCCGTGCACAATGTTTAAGACCCCTGGCGGAAGTCCTTTTTCTCTACAGATGTCTGAAAGCAGCCAAGCGGTGTAAGGCGTAACCTCTGAAGGTTTGGCTACTACGGTGTTTCCGGCAGCCAACGCAGGCGCAATTTTCCAACTGAAGAGATAGAGGGGCAAATTCCAAGGCGAAATACAGCCTGCTACACCAATGGGTTGTCTCAGGGTATAATTGAAGCCCTCAGCACCCATCAAATGGGCTTCACTTGACTCATGCAAGATGGCTGTGGCGTAAAAGGCAAAATTGTCTCTTGCTCTGGGAATATCTACGCTGCGCGCCAGCTTGATGGGCTTACCATTGTCTCTACTTTCTGCAGCAGCCAGTTCCTCCATTCGCTCCTCAATTCCATTGGCAATAGCCATTAAATGGGCAGAACGTTCTTTGTGAGAAAGTGCGCTCCAATGCGGGAAAGCTTCTAAAGCTGCTTGTGTTGCTTTTTCTACGTCTTCCGCACCGCTGTTTGGAATGAGCGAGTAGACCGTTCCTCGAGACGGATCAATGTTGTTGAGATATTCACCGTTAACCGGAGCATGCCACTGACCGCCGATATAGTTCTGGAGCTTTTCCATGGAAATTTGTTGAGCCTGGAAGGGCAAGTTACGCTAGCGTTTGGAGAAGAGGTTGAGTAAAACGCCTGAAACCACCAAGGCCATCCCCACCAAAGTTATCCAAGCATAGGATACATTGAATATAACTACATCAAAACCTATGGCGAAAAGCAATCCGAGGTATTTGAATCCTGCAATTTTATTCAAGGTGGTGCTCTGCAAGGCTTTGGTCATATTGATCTGGGCAAACTGGGTAAGCAGGCCCATCAGCAAAAGCAACGGCCAATCCCAGCCCGATGGATTCTCCCAATAAAAAAAGGAGAAGACCAGCATGATGGGAAGGGCAACCAATGGAAAGTAAAAAACCACCACTACAGCTTCATCAGTATGTCTCACCAAGCGTATCATGTTGTACGCCAGACCACTGAAGATGGCAGAGAGCAGTCCTGCTGCCAACAACCAAGGCGACATATTCGGATCGAATCCTTTGATGAGAACAATTCCTCCAATCGATAAACCAAAGAAGAGCCACTGCACCCAAGACACTCTTTCTTTTAGCAAGAAGATGGCGAAGAAGGAAGTGAAAACCGGCGATAAATATTGCAGGGTAATGGCGGTTCCTAGCGGTAGTTGCTGCAAAGTGGTGAAGAAAAGCGTGAGGGCAGTGGCGCCAAAGAGTCCGCGTAGAAACAACAATCCGCGTCTATTGCCCAAGGGGTGCAACTTCTTTCTGAAAATAATCCAGCCACTCAAGGCGAGAGAAATAACCGATCGAAAAAAGACCAGTTCGGTAGCGGGTAGGTGATTCAAAAATTTCACCACCAGATTCATCAGCGCAAAGCCAAGTACTGATAGCAGCATGAAGCGGACGCCTTGCGTCTCTTGGGTACTTAGAGCCACTTTTTCCGATGAAAGAAATAGAGCATCAGCAGGCTAATCACCAAAATAACTGACCAGAAGACAGGGTAGGCCCAACGGTAATGTAATTCTGGGATGTGGTCGAAGTTCATTCCGTAAACTCCGGCCACAAAAGTGAGTGGGATGAAAATGGCAGAGAACACCGTAAGCACCCGCATGATATCATTCATTTTGGTGCTCACATTCAAATGGTAGCCATTGAGGTAATCATTCAACACCACCCGATAGCTTTCAATGCTTTCAAGTGCATGAACCGCCAATCCGTAGAGGTCTTTGTAGTAGGGTCGTGCTGATTTGGTAATGAGTGGCGAGTCTGATCGCGTAAGTTCTCGGAGCATCAGAACGGCGGGTTTAACCACCTTCGCCATAAAGTGTAATTCGCGTTTGAAGGCGTTAATGCGTTCTAAAAGTGTTTGGTCTGTAGAGCGAATTAATTGCAACTCGAGGTCGTCTATCTGGCTGCCGATTTCTTCAATCAGGTAGATGTAGTTGTCTACCACACTATCGAGCAAAGTGTACAAGAGGTAATCTGGACCCGATTTTCTAATTCTTCCCAGGCCATTCTCCAGCCTATTTCGCACCGCGTCAAAGGTGTCACCATTGCGTTCCTGTACGCTCAGCAAGAGTTTGTCGAAGAGCACAAAACTGAGTTGCTCGCTTTGTACATGCAGCTTTTTGCCGTCTGTTACCAGCATGCGGATGGTAATGAACAAGCAGTTTTCAAAAGAACTAAGATTGGCTCTTTGACCGGTATTCATGAGGTCTTCTAGAACCAGTGAATGAATGTCGAAGTGCTCACCTACTGATTGAATAACCGGAGCGTCATGCACCCCTTCGAGATTGATCCAATGGATTTCATCGGCCGGAAGCGATGGAATCTCTTTTATGGATTGGCCCCTTCCTTTTAAGATTGACTTTTCATTGTAGAAGTAGTATTCAAAAGAGGGCGCGTCAACCTTTTGCGTTCCAATAAAGACAAGCGCACCGGGTGGTTGCCCTTTATTTTCGATTCGCTTTCGGAAGAATCTGGCCATGTTCGAAATTAAGAAAGGCTCCCGAGGGAGCCTTTGATCAATTTTGTTCTTCTTCGCCAACTGTTTCTGGCAGTCCTTCGGAAGGCGGTGGGGTTCCGGTGGCAGCCGGTACGGAGGTTTGTGCCGGTGGCACTGAGAAACCATCAATTTGTTCGGTGATGGCAGAATCTTGTACTTCTTCGGCAGGAGCACTCATGTTTCCAAGAAACAGATTGCTGGCAAGTACCAAGGCCAAGAGTACAATGGACAACGTCCAAGTGCTGCGATCGAGAAAATCAGTGGTTTTCTTCACGCCACCGAAGATTTGCTGGCTGCCTCCGCCAAAGGCTGAAGACAATCCGCCTCCTTTGGGGTTTTGAACAAGCACCACCAGAATCAGCAAGATGCAGGTGATGAAGATGAGGATGGTGAAAAGCAACGACATTACTTCTTCTCTTTTAAGCGCTTTCGGAGTTCCCGAATGCGGCCGGCAAAGAAACTACTTTTCTCAGGAAATCTCAAGCTCATAATCTCATATGCCTGAATGGCTTTTTGGTAATGCCCTTGCTCGGTATACAATCTGGCCAGGGTTTCGGTCATGATTTCCGGATTTTCCTTGAGGCTCTCTTGGGCGATGTTGCGCTGATCAGATAATTCTTTGCGCGGACGGAAGCTCGGTGGATCTTTTAGAAATCGCTCTACCAATTCTTCCTGTTTGTTGTTGGAGGGTGCTATTGGAGCTGCTTGCAGTTGCTGCAACCATTCAGAGAAGCGCAATCGAGGGGTTTCCTCGGCTTTCTGTTTTTGGGGAGCATCAATGGGCTGAATGTTTGGTTCTTCTGCCGAAGCAAGGGGCAATTCAGTTGGTGTTTGTGTTGCGGCGGCGGCAGGCGAAAGAGCGGCCGCTTCATTATGCGGTGTTGCCAGCTGTTCTGCAGGGGAGGGAGCAGACGGTAAAGTGGGCTTTAAGGCTGGAGGCTCTGGTAGAGACGCTTTGGTTTGGGTACTTGGCGTGGCCGCTCTTTCGCCTGTTTCCGCAGGGGCGGAACCGGCGCGGCGTAAACGACTTTGCTCTAAGATTTCCTGTACTCTCCGCCGCGCCGCCGCCGCCGCATCATTCACATAAACGGGTACTTCCGGTCTTTCATAAGTTGAAGGACTGGAGGCTACTGCTTTTTCTCCGTGTTGAGCTGTTTTCTCCGTCAACGGCCTTACCGCTGGTTCAGCGGTTGTTGATTCAATTACTGTTGCCTCTTGGGTCTGTATTACAACTTCCTCTGCTCTTGCCAAGGGTCTTGAAACCCATTCAAATAGTCGCTCTCGCTGAGGTACATGGGCAGCGCATCTTTTAAGCTCGTGTTCAAATCCGAGTTGTTCCGCTTCTTGCAGTGCTTTGAGGTAAAGCAAACGAATGGCGGTGAAATAAGGGTGCTTTTCAATTTCTTCTTTGAGCACATCCAGATGCTTGGCAGCTCCTTTGCCTCTTTGCGCTAAAAGTGCCAATATCTGTTCGCGTTGCATCATTACCAGTTGGCGATGGCGGCATTGAGAATGTTCTCTGCCAATTCTTGATTGATTTCCGCAATCAAGGCTTCTTCTACATCTGTGAGATTTTGTGAGGCATCAAACTCTCGGTAGCGAGAAAAGCGCTTGTCGTAGTTTTTTGTTTCGTCTAAGGTATTTGTAAATCGCACTTGTACACTGATGGTCAATCGGTTTTGTGCAATAGTGGCATCGGCTTGGGCATTTACGGGGTCAACCTTGTACTCTATGATCTCCCCCTCAATTTGCATATCACCATCTCTTGGCACCAAATCCAAGCGGGTTTGCTGAACAAAAATGTCGCGAACGCTTTCGGTGAGTGTGAGGCTCAAATTGGGTTGAAAGAGTTCGGCATAATTGGGGAAAGTGGCTACCGATATGGTTTTGGCATCACCCACATCTCCACCTGTAAAGGTGTAACCACCAGAACAAGCCACCGTCAATAAGAGCGAGATCAGGGCTGCCAATTTCCGCATCATAGGTTGTATTGCTTAATCTTTCTATACAAGGTGCGTTCTGATATGCCCAGTTCTTTAGCGGCCTTCTTCCGCTTGCCTTTTCCGGTATTGCGCTCCAAAGCTTTTCTAATCATTTCCAATTCTTTCTGCTGCAATGACAAGCTTTCGTCTTCATCCAGCGCTTCGGCATCAAGATAATACTCTTCGCTTTCTTGAACAGGGGGTTCTACAGGTCTTTGGGCAGCAATCAGCCGAGGTTTTGTAGTGCTTTCTTGCCCTATATCGTCATACACCCGGGTGATTAAATGGGCGTGCTCTTCCTCAAACTCTTTGCTTCCACCACCTGACTGCATCAGCTTTCGTGTGAGCTCTTTCAAATCATTCAGATCACTCCGCATATCAAACAGAATCTTGTACAGTATTTCGCGTTCGCTGGCAAAATCACTGCCGCCAGAGGGTCTGGCACCTGATTCGGTGTAGGGTACGGGTAAATCACTTCTGCCCATTTCAGGCAAGTAATGCAAAAGGGTGTCGCGGTTGATCTGCCGATCAGTTTCTACCACACTGAGTTGCTCGGCCAAGTTCCGAAGCTGACGGATGTTCCCTGGCCAGCGATATTGTTTCAACAAGTCAACTGCATCGGGTTCTAAGCGAACTGGCGGACGGTTGTAACGATCAGAGAAATCTGAGGCAAACTTCCTGAAGATAAGATGGATATCGTCCATCCGGTCACGCAAGGCAGGAAGCTGAATCTCCACTGTATTCAAACGATAATACAGGTCTTCTCTGAATTTGTGCTCCTTGATGGCTCTGATCATATTGAGATTGGTAGCCGCCACAATGCGCACATCCGTCTTTTGGATTTTACTGCT
>CAZDPF010000004.1:12010-21190 GCA_964507215.1 uncultured Chryseobacterium sp.
TCATGGAAACAAATAGGTTGCGACCAAGGGTTTGGTCTGGTGAATTTTAGTGCCAGTTACCCAATTGATAACAAAGGGTTTGGTGGCTTTGATCTCCATCCGATGGGCATTGGGAAGCGCTTTCCGAAAGCGGATGGCTTTTTTTTCGCCCATCCAAAGTCCATTCCATATTTCTTCGCCTTGTGCGTCAAACACTCTGATTTCGAAAGCGGTAAAGAGATTTTCTATGCACCTATGATCATTGGCATTGGCGATACACAAACGCAGGGTTCCGTTTTGTCTTACGGCTTCGTTCACTACTACCCACTCCAATTCATCATCTACCCATTCGCCATCTACTTCCTGTTGGGCCCAAAGGGATGGCGCAATAAAGAGCGCAATCAAGAAAAGGAAAGTGAACTTCAAAAAGCTCCTCATCAGTAGTTCATTCGTTTTCCAAGGAGGGTAGCAGTAGTGCAAGATTCTACCATTACCTGAACAGTTTCCCCAGGTTTTTCGCCGTTTTTCGGAAATACCACTACGGTGTTTTGGGTGTTGCGTCCAAACCAGTGTTCCTCTGATCGCTTTGAACTGCCCTCAATCAAAACCTCTTGCACTTGGCCAATTTGTTCTTGGTTGCGCTCTAAAGAATGCTGTTGCTGTAGGCTAATTACATCATTCAGCCGTCGCTTCTTGGTGGCCAGGTCTACGTTGTCTTCCAGATTGCGTGCAGCGTAGGTATTGGGTCTTTCCGAGTAGTAGAACATAAAGCCAAAGTGGTAGCGCACATATTGCATCAAGGAAAGGGTTTCCTGATGATCTTCTTCGGTTTCGGTGGGGAAACCAGAAATCATGTCCATGCTGATGCCACAACCCGGAATGATGTTTCGTATGCGGTTGATGAGATCGATATACTCTTCGCGGTTGTGCCCCCGATTCATCATTTTCAGAATACGTGAACTGCCTGATTGCACCGGCAGATGGATGTATTTGCAGATGTTGGGGTGTTTGGCAATGGCGTGCAACACCTCATCTGACATGTCTTGGGGATTGCTGGTAGAAAAGCGAATGCGCATCTCAGGCACTGCGAGGGCCACTTTTTCAAGTAGCTGAGCAAAATCTACGGCCGTTGCTTTGGCCGCCTCACTGGCTTTCTCAAAGTCTTTTTTCGGTCCGCCGCCATACCATAAATACGAATCCACATTTTGGCCCAGCAGCGTGATTTCTCTGTAACCTGCATTCCAAAGATCGCGGGCTTCTTGAACTATGGTTTCCGGGTTCCTACTGCGCTCTCGTCCACGGGTAAAGGGCACTACGCAGAAGGTGCACATATTGTCGCATCCCCGGGTGATCGAAATAAAGGCCGTTACGCCGTTTCCTCCCAAGCGAACAGGTTGCACATCGCCATAGGTTTCTTCTTTCGAAAGAATGACATTCACGGCTTTTTGTCCGCCCCCTACTTCTTCTAATAGTTGAGGAAGGTCTCGGTAGGCGTCAGGCCCTACTACAAGGTCAACCAGTTTTTCTTCGTCAAGGAGTTTGTCTTTCAGCCTTTCTGCCATGCAACCCAGAATACCAATGGTCATGTCTGGCTTGCGGTCTTTGATCTGGTGGAAATGCTTCAATCGGTTGCGAACAGTTTGCTCAGCTTTGTCGCGAATAGAACAGGTGTTCAACAAGACCAGGTCTGCTGAATCGAGGTCGCGCGTGGTGCTGTATCCGGCTCCAGACAAGATGGAGGCCACTATTTCGCTATCAGAAAAATTCATCTGACAGCCGTAACTCTCTATGTACAATTGCTTTCGCCCTTCGGTGCCATTTTTAGGCAGCACCTCTCCCTGTCTTGAATCGGGTAAGGGGATGTTAGTTGTTTCCAATGCGATACAGATGTTTGTCAAACGGAAGATGCAAAGGTACATTCCCTTTGACGGCTGACAGTTTGACAGCAGCTAAAGTTTCCGATCAACAAGGCTTGCATGTTTTGGGTTTACTTTGCAGCCGCCAACCGCAAAATGGGTATATGTCTAAGAACCTCGTCATCGTTGAGTCACCGGCCAAGGCCAAAACCATCGCGAACATTCTTGGGAAAGATTTCACCGTAGAATCGAGCTACGGGCACATTCGCGATTTAAATCCCAAAGGGATGGGGGTGGATATCGACAATGGATTTGAGCCTAAATATGAGGTCTCTAAAGAAAAGAAAGACATTGTTAAGAAGCTCAAGAAGCTGTGCAAAGAGGCTGAGGTAGTCTGGCTCGCATCCGATGAAGACCGCGAAGGAGAGGCCATTGCCTGGCATTTGGCTCAAGCACTCGATCTCAATCCGGCTACTACCAATCGCATTGTATTTCATGAAATTACAAAGACGGCCATTCAACGAGCTGTCAACAATCCGAGACGCATCGACCAGCATTTGGTAGATGCCCAACAAGCGCGCAGAATACTCGACCGTTTGGTGGGGTATGAATTGAGTCCGGTTCTGTGGAAAAAAGTGAAAAGAGGATTATCGGCCGGCCGGGTGCAATCAGTGGCTGTTCGACTTTTGGTAGAACGTGAACGCGAAATTCAGGAGTTCAAGTCAGAATCGAGTTATAGGGTGGTGGCCCAGCTCATGGGGGGCGGCAAGTCTTTCAAAGCCGAACTCGATCATCGTTTTGCCACCGAAGTAGAAGCGCAGGCCTTCTTGGAAAAACTTTTGCCCTACACCCTGAGTGTTGGAGATCTTGAAACCAAACCCGCGAAAAGAAGTCCGGCCGCCCCATTTACCACATCTACCTTACAACAAGAAGCATCGCGCAAACTGGGCTTTTCTGTGGCCATGACCATGCAGGTGGCCCAAAAGCTTTACGAATCAGGTTTGATTACTTATATGCGAACCGATAGCGTGAACTTGTCTGATGATGCACTCAATGCCTCTCGCAACGAGATTGAAAGAAGCTATGGTGCAGAGTACGCGCAAACACGCAAGTACAAGAGCAAGACAAAAGGAGCGCAAGAGGCCCACGAGGCGATCAGGCCTACCTATATGGACCGGCATTCGATCAATGGGGATGCGCGTCAGAAGAAACTCTACGAACTCATTTGGAAGCGAACCATTGCCTCACAAATGAGCGATGCCCAGCTTGAACGTACCACCATCAATATTCCTGCGCCAGACAAATACCGCTTTGTGGCCAAGGGAGAAGTGATCAAGTTTGAAGGCTTTCTCAAGGTGTACCTCGAAGGAACAGATGACGATGATAGCGAGGAGCAAAGTGGAATGCTGCCTTCGTTGTCTGTAGGACAAGCACTTCAGCGCTTGTTGGTGGAAGCCACAGAGCGCTACAGCCGTCCACCAGCGCGCTATACCGAGGCCAGCTTGGTTAAGAAGCTCGAGGAATTGGGCATTGGAAGACCGTCTACCTACGCGCCTACCATTTCAACCATTTTAAAAAGAGGCTATTCAGAAAAATCAGATCTCGAAGGAGAAGAAAGGAGTTATCGTCAGATTACCTTGAAAGATCAGCAAATAGAAAGCAAGAGCCTCAAAGAACGCACGGGTGCAGACAAAGGGAAGTTGATGCCAACCGACATCGGAATGGTGGTCAATGATTTCCTGGTGGAACACTTCAAAGAGGTGCTCGATTTTCAGTTCACCGCTCGGATGGAAGAAGATTTTGATGAGGTGGCCGATGGCAAGAAGAATTGGAAAGATCTTATTGATGGTTTCTACCAAGATTTTCATCCTACCATTCAATCGGTAGAGAAAGAGGCGGGTTATGCCACTGGCGAGCGCATCCTTGGTCAAGATCCAAAGTCGGGTAAAATAGTAGTGGCCAAAATTGCTCGCTACGGACCCGTTGTTCAATTAGGAGACAACCAAGGAGAAGAGAAGCCCAAGTTTGCCAGTTTGTTGAAGGGTCAGATGATTGACACCATCAACTTGGAAGAAGCCTTAAAGTTGTTTGATCTTCCAAGAGAATTAGGGGAGTACAAGGGCAAAGTGGTAAAAGCGGCTGTCGGACGTTTTGGTCCTTATGTACAGCATGGAAGCACTTTTGCGTCGCTTCGTGCGGCTGAAGGGGATGATCCGCTCACCATAGATCTCGAGCGGGCGGCAACTTTGTTGGAAGCCAAATGGGAAGCTGACCGAAACAAATACATTGCAGTTTTTGAGGGCAATCCAAAGATTGAGGTGCTCAATGGTCGTTGGGGGCCATATCTCAAGGTAGGAAAAGACAACTACAAGATTCCCAAGGATGTAGATGCTAAAAGCCTCGATCGAGCTGCCTGTGAAGCACTCATCGCCAATCCGCCAAAAAAATCTACCGCCAAAAAGCGCAAATAAGTGTTTGAGGATATTCTCTCACCGGTTCCGGCTTCATTAATGGATGCCCTTCGGAATGAAGAGGCTGAAACCATAGGCAATTGGCTGCAAGTACATGATGAGATAGATGGCTTTCCAGATTGGCGCGCTTGCCAGCTCTGCATCATTGGGGTATGCGAGGGCAGGGGAGGCATAGGAGAGGCTGATCAGTCTGAAACGGCCAACAGCATCAGGCACCAATTGTATCGTCTCTTCCCCGGCGATTGGTCTTTGAAAGTGGCCGATGTAGGCAATTTGTACGCCGGCGAAGGTTTAGAAGACACCTATGCTGCTTTGCGGGAAATGTTGAGCGAACTGCTCAAAGAAGGCGTCATCCCCATTGTATTGGGCGGAAGTCAAGATATCACCTATCCAATGTACCGCGCTTATGGTATTTTAGATCAGACGGTGAATATTGCGGCGGTAGATAATCGGTTTGATTTGGGCAAACAAAACGAAGGGCAGATTGATGAGTGGAATTATTTGAGCTACATCGTACTGCAAAAGCCCTATCGCCTTTTCAATTTTGCCAATATTGGTTACCAAACCTATTTGGTCAACCAAGAAGAGCGCGAGCTCATGGAAAAAATGCACTTTGATTTGCTCCGATTGGGTGAATTGCGTGCGAATATGAGCCTTTGCGAACCGCTCTTTCGAGACAGTGATTTGGTCAGCATCGATATGAGTAGTCTGCGCGCTTCTGTCGCTATTGATGTGGCCCATCCTGGTCCCAATGGTTTTAATGAAGAAGAGATTTGTGCGCTGGCACGCTATGCCGGTATTAGTGATAAAGTGAGCAGTTTCGGAATATTCGGTCTCAAATCGGCGGTTACAGAACAGACAAACATCACTGCAATGCTGGCTGCCCAGGTGGTTTGGTACTTTTGGGAGGGGGTTAGTGCTAGAAAAGGAGACTATCCTGTGAGCAGCACAAAGAGCTATGATCGGTTTGCTGTTTTAATCAATGATGGAGAAGAAGAACTGGTCTTTTATCGCAGTCCATTAAGTGGTCGCTGGTGGATGGAAGTGCCTCTTCACTCGATAGATAGCCTTTCTAAAACACGAAGTGTTTTGGTGCCATGCACCCAAGCAGATTATGACCAAGCTTGCACCAATGAAGTGCCTGATAGATGGTGGCGAGCGTATCAAAAAGGTATGTGAGAATGAACCGTCGACATGTTTTAACACTGGGTTTTCAAGAGGTGATAGTTGAAAACCTTTTGCCGTTTGGCATTTTGTCTATCTTTAGCCGCTACTAAATCCCACGGAAACGAGCCCTGCGCGCCCATGAGGAGAGGAATAATTATTTTGATGTCGTTGGCCGGGCTATCGCTCTTTGGCCAACAAGATGTGCAGTTTACTCAGTTCACACAGAACAAACTGCTCTATAACCCAGGCTACACAGCTAGTCGCGGAAGTATTTGTTTGGACCTATTGCATCGCAGTCAATGGGTAGGGGTGGAGAATGCGCCTACTACGCAGAACTTCAATGCAGATATCCCCATCGGCTTCTTGCATGGTGGAATAGGATTGGTCATTACCAATGACCAGATCGGTTTCTTTCAAGATATATCTGTAGGCCTTTCTTATGCCTATCAGATGGAGTTGGCTTCGGGTAAACTGGGCTTGGGTTTAATGGTAGACTTTAAGAACAAAGCTTTGACTTCGGGAGAGTGGTTGGCGCCAGATGGCACTAGTGGAGGTACTGACTTCGCCATTGCTGCAGACGGAAGCACCGCACTTGCGCCAGATTTGAGTTTTGGTGCTTACTATGAATCAGACAAGTTCTGGATGGGCGTTTCAAGCACCCGCCTGATCGAAGGAGAGTTTGCTTTGAGCAGTCAGGCCAATACTCCTTCAATCTTCAGAGGTAAAAGACACTACTATATCATGACGGGTTATAACTGGGCTATTCCCAACACCAATTGGGAGTTGTTACCAGCTTTATTAATAAAGTCAGACTTCGCTGCCCCACTCGTGGCAGATATTAACTTAAATGCGCTTTACAATAAGCGGATATGGGGGGGCGTTAGCTACCGTACGCAAGATGCCTTGGCGGTAATGGCCGGATACTACATCCTGCCTTCACTCAAGCTCGGTTACTCCTATGACCTCACCCTTTCAGACATTAGCGCAACTAGCGGAGGCAGCCACGAAATCATGCTCGGCTATTGCTTCCGAATTGAGATCAAAGAGAAAATTCCGGGAAGCTATCGCAACCCGCGGTTTTTGTAACATTGCGTTTCCTACAAAAAGAGCCCTCACCAATACGCGAATATGACAAGCATGAACAGAATTCTGCTCTCCACTTTGGTTTTGATGCTCGCCGCAGCGTGCAGCAGCAATGACCATGGTGAGCTTGTAGGCGTTCAAGACAGACGAGAGTGGTACCCATCCGAGCCCTACGGTATGGTGTACATTCCTCAAGGGTCATACAACATGGGTAATGCCGATCAGGATGTGCCCTACGCCCAAACAGCCCCAACCAAAACGGTTTCGGTACGTGCTTTTTACATGGACCAAACCGAAATCACCAATAATGAGTATCGCCAGTTTGTTCAATGGGTGCGTGACTCTATCATTCGCTTTCGCCTAGGTGAAGACGGACTGGTAGAGGGCTATGAGCTCATCGATTACACCAATCTGGCAGAGCCTACTTTTTACGAAGAGTACATCGCGCTCAACTATCCAGATAGTCTGACTACCCGCATCAACTGGGAGCCAGTGGTGGAATGGGACGCGAATAGATATCCCAGTGCCGAGTACACAGAGATAATTGAGTCCATTTACTTGGCCCCAGAAGAGCGCTTCATGGGTGGTAAAATGGTAGATGCCCGTCAACTGAATTACGTGTACTTCTGGTTGAACCGCCAAAAGGCTGCGCGAAAAGAGAATCGTGTGAGCTATGATTATGGTGATCGCGATGGCGATGGAAGAGAATTCAACTACCGCGATTACATCCGTGAGACGCAAGAAATATCAGATCGCAGTTCTTTCATTGAAAAGGAAATCATCAACATCTATCCAGATACACTCTGCTGGGTACATGATTTCACTTACTCTTTTAACGAACCTCAACACGACAAGTATTTCTGGCACCCTGCCTATGATGAGTATCCTGTAGTGGGCGTGAACTGGAAACAAGCAAGGGCTTTTGCCAATTGGCGCTCAAAGTACCGCAGAGATTATTTAAAGCGCGAAGGAGAGTTAACTGAACATGATTTCCGTTTGCCTACTGAAGCTGAATGGGAGTATGCTGCCCGCGGCGGTCAGAACTTGGTAACCTACCCTTGGGGAGGTCCTTATGCAACCAACAGCTCTGGTTGTTACCTCGCCAATTTCAAGCCCTTGAGAGGCAATCTCGTATCAGACGGTGGTTTCTACCCTGTAAAAGCTACTGCTTATAGCCCAAATGGATTCAACTTATACTGCATGGGCGGAAACGTGGCAGAATGGACGAGCACCGCTTATGAGGCTTCCAGCTATTACTATGTAAGTGATATCTCTCCAGACTTCCAGTACAATGCGTCAGACAGCGATGATGAAACCCTCAAGAGAAAAGTAATTCGCGGTGGATCTTGGAAAGATGTGGCTGCTTTCATGCAAGTAAGCACACGCGACTTCGAATACCAAGATACGGGCAAGAGCTACGTAGGATTCCGTACCATTCAAGACTTCTTGGGAAGAGACTTGAAAGACTTTTAAGAAAACAAACAACAACACCTTAAACACCCCGCTCACATGGCATTGATCGATGTAAACGGCAAGCGCTTCAAAAACTTCATGGCAAAACTGTACGGATGGGGAGCCTCCGTAGTAATTCTAGGTGCCATGTTCAAGATCCTTCACCTTCCAGGTGCAGACTACATGCTTGTTGTGGGCCTGACTACAGAAGCAGTTATCTTCTTCTTCTCCGCTTTTGAAAAGCCACATGAAGAATACGATTGGACATTGGTTTATCCTGAGTTGGCGGGTATGGAAGATTTGGATGAGCAAGGGCGCATCGGAAGAAAAGAAAGCGGCTTGACTGTTACCCAGGAGCTCGACAATATGATGGAACAAGCCAAGATTGACGGTGAGTTAATTGAAAGCTTAGGCAGCGGATTGCGCAAGTTTGGTGATGCTGCAGGACGGCTGAATGAAACCATTGATGCAGCCGCAGCAACCAGCGATTACAGCAACCAACTGACCTTGGCCGCAAAGAATATGGAGTCGCTGAATGCCCTGTACGCAGTGCAGTTGGAGTCATCTGCTAGCCAAATGGAGTTGCAAAATTCCTTGATGGAAAAACTGAATGGCGCCATGGGTGAATCTGAAAAACTCAGCGGTGAAGTGGTGAGCTTGGTGCGCAATATGAGCAATTTGAACACCGTTTATGGTGGTATGCTCTCTGCCATGAACATCAACAAAGCCTAATACTGATCATCTCTAACCAAACCACAAAAAGCTAAAGCATGGCAGGAGGTAAGCTGACACCTCGTCAGAAGATGATCAACATGATGTACTTGGTATTGACGGCCCTTTTGGCCCTCAATATTTCCAAAGACATCCTACAAGCCTTAACCAAACTGGAAAGCGGACTAGGAAAGACTGCCGAGGTAGTAGCCAAAAAGAATGCTGAGGTTTACGCCCAGTTCGACAAGGCTGCTCAAGACAATCCTACCAAGGCCGGTCCATGGCGAGACAAAGCCTATGAGGTAAAAGGTAGCTCCGAAGAGCTCATCTCAGAGATTGAAACCATCAAACAGCAACTTATAGAAGTTACTGGAGGTACGGTGAAAGATGAAGCGGGCCTGGAACGGCCCAAGGCATTGGACAACCACTCCAAGGTAGCCAATATGATGCTCAATGAGAAA
>CAZDPF010000004.1:21290-41096 GCA_964507215.1 uncultured Chryseobacterium sp.
CGCGTAGCGCCTCCAAGTGTGGTGATTTCCCCCACCAAGATGAACGTGCTCTACCGTGGGGTAGACAATCCTTTGGATATCGGTGTACCTGGAGTAGACCCTGCTAAGGTGAAAGTAAGCGGCCCCGGTGTTCGTGATTTGGGCAAAGGCCAATATGTGGCAGATGTGACCAGTGTAAGCGGAAAGGAAATGACCATCAGCGTCTCTGTTATTGACGATGAGGGCAAGGCACAACCAATGGGAAAGAAGGAATTCCGAATCAAATCAGTGCCTGATGCTACTGGCTCTCAATTGGGTCAAGCCAATACGCTGCGTTCGGCGAGTTTCATTAAGAATACTCCGCTTCAAGCTGATTTGAAAGACTTCCCCTTTGACTTAGAACTTGAGGTCACTTCTTTTGAAGTAGTAGTACCCGGTTTCCCGCCAGCCAAAGTCAACGGCAAGACCGTTCCTGGAGACGTGAAGCAATTGATAGACAAAGTGAAGAATGGTTCAACCATCGCTTTCCGTAACATCAAGGCCAAAGGGCCGAAAGGTTTGCGGGTAGATGTAGCTGGTTTTACCATGGACGTGAACAACTAAGCATTTATGAGAACGCGCTTCCTTTCCATTCTTTCGGCCATACTGTTCTTAGCTCCAATGCTGGGCTCCGGACAGGTATTGACCCCAGAGGATGATGGCATTATTCCAGATCCGCCGAAGTTTCACCACCACAACCGGGTGATTGAATATCCGTTTCTGCGGCAAGCCGATATGATGTGGTCTACCAGACATTGGGAGCGCATTGATTTGCGTGAAAAGATCAACCAGCATCTCTATTACCCCATCAAAGCCATTCCAGATCGGAAATCACTTTTTGATGTACTCATTGATGGCATTCTCACAGAGGGTACCATCACCGAAGTCTTCAAAGATGATCGCTTTACCATCGGCTTAACGGCACAGGCGTTAGAACAACTGGTTTCAAGCTTTGATACCATTCAACTGGATCCTGATATCCCAGTAAATCCAGGCGATCCAAGTACTTACTTTCTTGACACCATTTCCATTAAGGCCAACAACGTACTGGCCTATTTGATCAAGTCTGATTGGTACTTCGACAAGCAGCGCGGAGAAATGAAGAACCGCATCATCGCTTTGGCCCCGTATGTAGAAAATCCAAAAAACAAGAACAACAAGTATCCATTGTTCTGGGTTTGGTTCCCTGATGCCCGATATGCCCTTCATACCCATCAGGCATACAATCGCAACAACCAAATTCAGCGCTTGACTTTTGACGAAATCTTCCATCTGCGAATTTTCAACAGCATGGTTTACAAGGAAGATAATGTCTACGATCGGGCCATTGCAGATTATAAGCGCAACGATGCATTAGAGCAGCTACTCGAGGCGCAGATGATTCGCGAGAACTTGCGGAATTTTGAGCACGACCTCTGGGAGTTCTAAGGACTTAAAATCATTTCAGGCCGCGTTAAGCGGCCTTTTTTTATGAAAACAATTCGGGTAATTGGCGGCGGATTGGCAGGGAGTATCCTCGCGCTTCAGTCGCATTGGAAGGGGTACTCCGTTGAATGGTGGCGCTTTGGCCAGCCCTCGTCTTCTTTGGTGGCCTCCGGCATCTATAATCCGGTTGTTCTGAAACGATTGAGATTGGTGTGGAAAGCGCGTGAGTTTGCGTTGTCAGCCGAGCAGTTTTACCAGCAGGCGGCTACATCAATGAAGGTAGACCCTAGGAGTTCTTGTTCCCTTTATCATAAAATAGTGGATGCCGGATTAGCGAATGATTGGCAAATGCGCTCTGAGAATGAGGCCTACCAACTGTTCCTTGGTCCGATAGAAAAATGGGACAAGCGTTCCTACGGTTTGGTGCACCATGCTCACCAACTCAATACAGCCGTATGGCTGCAGGAGGTAGCCCAATTGCTTGAGGCTGCAGGTCACCGGCTTATGGCCCAGGAGTGGCATCCATCAGTTGAGAAAAAGGAAGATGTTGTGACTGTTCTCTGTCAAGGATGGAAGCGAGATCAACTTCCCTACGGAATACCAGCAGCTGCATTTGCACCCGTGAAAGGAGAAGTACTCAAGGTGGAATTACCCGGCTATCCTTTTCCTGATAAGATCATTCATGGAGCGATTTTTATTCTTCCCATTGGCAACGATACCTATAAGATAGGGGCAACTTATTCCTGGGATGAGTTGGATGAAGAACCAACTGAGCAAGGGAGAGAATGGCTTTTACAACAGCTGGGTAAATTGTGGAAGGGTGAAGTTCGCATCATTGACCAGTATGCAGCGGTCAGACCTGCTGTGAAAGACCGAAAACCTATTGTGGGTGCCATTCCTCAGCATGATAATCTTTACGTGCTCAATGGCTTAGGGAGCAGGGGAACCCTCATGGCTCCGCTGCTTTCAACATGGCTTCTCCATCATTTAGAAACAGAAACTCCATTGCCCGACGAAGTCAATGTTCAGCGCTTTTTCTGAACCTGTGGGTCAAACTTGACGAAAAGATTAATCCAAGTGGCTCTGCTTAGTCGGAAAACCCACGGACTGACCACCAGCAATACCACCCCTAATATGGCCAGGGTAGTCCAGATGTCGAGGCCCAAAAAGAGCTTCGAAATGATAAAGACTGCCACAAAAATGGCCACGGAAAAAGCATAGCTAACGTACATGCTTCCATAGTAGAAGCTTGGCTCTAACTCGTATTTCTGTCCGCATACCTCGCAGCATTCTGGCATTTTGGCCATGTTGCTGAGTGGAAATGGTTTTGAAGTGCTGAAAAGAGGTCCTTCATGGCATCGTGGACACTTCATTTTCAGTATGCTATAGAGCTTGGTGCCTTTTTTCATCTTACCGCCGAAAGTACAAAGCCCCGATGTGCACAGTGTTACATTTGTCACGTGGTATCACTGAACAAAATAACCCTTGAGTTTACCGATCGGATTCTATTTGATGAGATCGGGTTTTTAATTACACGCGAAGACCGTATTGGTCTGGTAGGTCGGAATGGAGCTGGCAAATCTACCTTGCTCAAAGTGCTTGCACGGGAAATGGAGGTAGATGGTGGAGAATTGGCCGTTACTTCCGGCTGCACCATTGGTTATCTCCCGCAAGAACTTGATCTGGTAGACCAGTATCCTTTGATGGTAGAGATGGAGCGGAGCATGCCCGAATTGGTGCGCTTGGAAGAAGAGATCACACAAATCAACGAGCAGTTAGCCCATCGCACAGATTATGAGACTGAGGGCTATATGCAGCTCATTCAAGATTTGAATGACCATACCGAGCGATATGGCATGCTAGGAGGTTACACTTTTCGGGCAGAAATTGAGCGCATCCTCAAAGGACTTGGTTTCACGTCAGCAGACTTTGACGCCCATACCTCTACTTTCTCTGGTGGTTGGAGGATGCGCGTAGAACTGGCCAAGCTCTTGGTGCGAAAGCACGACCTTCTGCTTTTAGACGAACCTACCAACCACTTGGATATCGAATCTATCCTTTGGTTGGAAGAATTCTTAAAAGACTATCCCGGAGGCATTGTATTGGTCAGCCATGACCGGGCATTCTTAGATAGTGTAACCAATAGAACCATCGAACTATCTTTTGGAAAAGCCTATGATTTTCCAGTTTCTTATACCCGTTTTGTGGCCCAAAGGGCAGAGCAACGAGAGCTTCAAATGGCTGCTCGAAAGAATCAGGAAAAGGAAATCAAGCGAACCGAGCAGCTTATTGAAAAGTTCCGGTACAAGGCAACCAAGGCTTCCTTCGCTCAGTCGCTCATTAAAAAACTAGACCGCATAGACCTCATTGAGGTAGATGATGAAGACAATAGGGAAATGAAATTCCGGTTTCCACCTGCCCCTCGTTCGGGTCGTGTGGTGGTAAACTGCGAACAGCTGAGCAAGGCTTTCGAGGAGAAACAGGTTTTGAACAAAATTGATTTTCGCCTCGAACGCCAAGAACGAATAGCCTTCGTTGGACAGAATGGACAAGGCAAGTCTACCCTAGTAAAAATTATCACAGGCTTGTTTGAAGCAGAAGGAAAGGTTGAACTTGGGCATAATGTGGCTTTGGGATATTATGCCCAGAACCAAGCTGATGCACTGGATGGAGAGAAAACACTTCTTCAAACCATCGAAGATGCTGCACCTGAGGCCATCAGACCGAGAGCGCGCGACTATTTGGGCTCCTTCATGTTCAGCGGAGAGCAGGTAGAGAAGAAAGTGAAGGTGCTTAGTGGGGGTGAAAAAGGCCGCTTGGCGCTTTGTAAGATGCTGCTCGAACCAATCAATTTTTTGGTGATGGACGAACCCACCAACCACCTCGACATGCGCGCAAAAGACGTATTGAAGCGCTCTTTGCAGCAGTACGATGGCACCTTGATAGTGGTTTCGCACGATCGAGAATTTTTACAGGGCCTCACCAATAGGACACTTGAATTCGCTGGGGGAAAGGTGAAAGAACACTTGGGTGGAATTGAGGCCTTCCTAGAAGCCAGAAAAGCAAGGAACTTCAGAGAAATTGAAGCCCAAAGCAAGAAGAAGGAAGGCATCAAAAAGAATAAGGCAGAAGGCGATTTTAAAGAGCGTAAACAGAAAGAGAAAGAACTTCGACTGGCAGAGCGAAAATTAGAGCGACTGACCGATGAGGTGCATCAACAAGAGCTACAGCTCCAAGCATGGGATGACCGTCTTCACAATCCAGAAGAGTTTAAAATTTTAAGTACTGAAGAAGGCTTCTACGAGAAGTATGAAAAAGCCCGGGTGGCACATGATGCTTTGATGGAAGAGTGGATGCAATTGGAAGAAGAAGTAAAGGCAATGAAGCAGGCCTTTGAAAAGGCGTTTGGTCATGACTGAGGAATTCTTCCACCATACCTTTTCCAACGGAATCAGAATTTTGCACAAGCAAAGTCGGGGACCGGTTTGTCATCTCGCCATCATCATTCGGGCAGGTTCTCGCGATGAAGCAGAGGATGAACAAGGCATGGCTCATTTTGTAGAGCACTGCTTGTTTAAAGGCACCAAAAGAAGAAAGACTTATCACATTCTCAGTAGATTAGACGATGTAGGCGGCGAACTCAATGCATATACCGGTAAAGAAGATACCACCTTGTATGCGGCGGTATTGGACAAAGACTATCGGAGAGCTGCTGATTTGTTGGTCGATATTGCTTTTCATTCCACTTTTCCAGAGAAGGAAATCCGCAAAGAGCAGGAAGTGATTGCAGACGAAATTCGCTCTTATGAAGACAGTCCTTCTGACCACATTTTTGATTTGTTTGATGAATTGCTGTTCGAAGGACATCCCTTGGGCAAGAACATCCTCGGCACGGTAGACAGCCTGAAAACTTTCAATCGCAACCGAATTTTGGCTTTCACCAGTAGGTTATATCGCCCAGAACAGATGGTTGTGGCGAGCTCCGGTCCGATGAGCGGAAACCAGGTAGTTCGCATTTGGCAACGTTTGCTCACCCAAGAAGAATCAGCACCTTCCGTTATCCATCGCCTTGCGGTTAATTCTTACTCGGCACAAGATCGAATGGTGACAAGTAATCATGTGCAAACCCATTGTGTGATTGGAAATCGGGCGTATGCCAATGGAGACAAAAAAGCATTGGCGTTTTATGTGCTCAACAACATACTTGGGGGACCCACCATGAACAACCGCCTGAACCTTCGCATTCGTGAGCGATTTGGAATGACTTACAACCTCGAATCATTTTATACGCCTTTGTCTGATACGGGCCTTTGGGGTATTTATTTGAGCACTGAACCAGGTTATGCCGATCGGGTAATCAAAATGGTGGAGAAAGAGCTCCGCGAACTCCGCGAAAAGCCATTGGGTGTTTTGCAGCTAAGTAGAGCCAAGAGTCAAGTTCAAGGACAAATTGCCATGGCGCAGGAAAATCCAGGAAGTGCCGTTGGTGCAGCTGCCCGCTCATGGCTGCATCGCGAAGAAATTGAACCGCTCGACCTAGTGCTTCAGCGAATAGAGGCCTTGACGTCTACAGATTTACTCGAAGCCGCCAATGAAGTGTTCCTTCCGCATCAACTGAGTAGAATTACCTTGGTAGGTCAAGGGCAGTCTAATCTTCAATAAAACAGAACCATGGAGTTCCCTGATCGCAGTATTTCAGCTTATGCCGAAACATTTACCTCGGCTGAGAGCGATTTGCTCAAGCGCATTAACCGAGAAACCTGGTCGCAGGTATTGATGCCAAGAATGCTTTCGGGTCACCTTCAAGGAAGAATATTAAGCATGATTTCCAATATGCTGCAACCACAGCGAATACTGGAAATTGGCACGTATACTGGTTATTCTGCCTTGTGTTTGGCGGAAGGACTGCAAGCAGGGGGAGAGTTACATACCATTGATATCAATGATGAGTTGGAAGAGCGGGTGAAGGCCTATTTCTCAGCTTCAGCTTATTCCGCTCAGTTGCATCTGCATATTGGCGCAGCGCTAGAAGTTATTGACCGATTAGAAGGTCCTTGGGATATGGTTTTCATTGATGCAGACAAAGAGAACTACGCCAACTACTTTGATGCCGTAATTGATCAGGTTCGTGCAGGAGGATGGATTATTGCCGACAATGTATTGTGGAGTGGTAAGGTGCTGGAGGAACTGGAACTTATGGATACAGAAACGGCCGCCTTGCACGCTTATAACGCCAAGGTGGCCGCTGATGCTCGGGTAGAAAGTCTTTTGCTCCCCGTGCGAGATGGCCTAATGTGTTGCCGCAAGCGCTAATTAGCGCTCAGCGTACATTTGGTCATAGTACTTCTGGTAATCGCCAGAAGTAACAGATTGTAACCAATCGTTATTGTTCAAGTACCAATCTACCGTTTGATCTAGGCCTTGCTCAAAAGTTACAGATGGTTTCCAGCCCAATTCTGCATTGATCTTGTTCGCATCAATGGCGTATCTGCGGTCGTGGCCCGGACGGTCTTTTACGTAAGTAATGAGCTTTTCAGAACTTCCTTTCACACGGCCTAATTTCTCATCCATAATGTTGCAGAGCAACTTGATGATATCAATGTTTTTCCACTCATTGAAACCACCAATATTATAGGTTTCCCCATTGATGCCTTCGTGGTAGACCAAGTCGATGGCCCGTGCATGGTCAATGACAAATAGCCAGTCGCGGGTGTACAGTCCATCACCATAAACCGGAAGCGGCTTTTCTTCCTTTATATTGTTGATAAACAATGGGATGAGCTTTTCAGGAAACTGATTGGGCCCATAGTTATTGGAGCAATTGGTCACCACATGAGGCAGTCCATAAGTCTCGCCATATGCCCGAACGAAATGATCCGAAGATGCTTTAGAAGCGGAATACGGACTATTGGGATCATAAGGCGTGGTCTCTAGGAACAGCCCAGTTTCGCCCAGTGTTCCGTAGACCTCATCAGTGGAGATGTGGTAGAACCTCTTTCCTTCGGTTTGCCCTTTCCATTGGGCTTTGCATGCGTTCAATAGGTTGACTGTGCCAATCACATTGGTGCGAACGAAGCTCAGCGGATCTTCAATTGATCGGTCTACATGGCTTTCAGCGGCAAGGTGAATAACCCCATCAAAAGTCAATCTTTCGAACAGCGCATTCACTTGATCGGCATCGGCAATATCTACGCGTTCAAATGAGTAATTCGGCGCTTTTTCAATGTCGCGGAGATTCTCCAAGTTGCCCGCATAGGTCAATAAGTCCAAATTGACAATTTGGTAATCAGGATATTTATTGACGAACAACCGAACCACATGAGAGCCTATAAAGCCAGCTCCTCCAGTAATTAAAATCCGTTTTTTCATGGTTAGGACAAATTTCTGATCTTCTTTTCCCATCGCCATGCGTCTCTCATGGCATCATCTAAGGTGTATTTCGATTTCCAACCCAGCACCGTATTGGCTTTGGTGGTATCGGCATAAGCTGCAGTCACATCTCCTTTTCTACGTTCGGCAATGCGATAGTTCAATTGCTCCCCACTCACACGCTCAAAAGATTCAATCACTTCCAAGACCGAAGAACCTCTTCCTGTGCCAAGGTTGAAAACTTCAAAAGCGGTTTCATTGGAATTGCTGAACAGTCTTTCTAAAGCCACTACATGGGCTTCAGCAACATCCATTACATGAATGTAGTCGCGCACATTTGTGCCATCATGAGTATCATAGTCGTTGCCAAAAACACTTAATTGTTCCCGCACTCCCGCAGCTGTTTGGGTGACATACGGTACCAAATTGAGCGGTGCACCTAAAGGCAATTCGCCAATGGCTGCACTGGGATGTGCTCCAATTGGGTTGAAGTAGCGCAGGGCAATACAGTTCAAGTCTGGATTCACCAGAATGGTGTCTTGAATGATTTCTTCACCTACTTGTTTGGTATTCCCATAGGGAGATAAAGCCTTTTGAACTGGAGCAGACTCATCAATGGGCAGCACTTCAGACTCACCATATACAGTGCAGGAAGAGCTAAAGATCATTTTCGGAATCTTGCGTTCCAAGCAATGTTGGAGGAGCAAGCTCAGAGAGCTCAAATTGTTGTTGTAGTATTTGAGCGGATTCTGGTAGCTCTCTCCCACCGCTTTAAAAGCAGCGAAATGAATGACCCCATCAAAATGAGAATACTTCTCAAAGAAGGCAGCGATTTCGTCGTGTTTGCTGAGATCGGTTTTCTCATAAGCCGGACGAACCCCAGTGATTTGTTCAATACCATCTAATGGCTCTTCGGTGGTATTGCTAAGGTTGTCTACAATGACCACTTCGTACCCTCTTTCGATCAGCACTACTGCGGTGTGAGAACCAATGAAACCCAGCCCTCCTGTGAGGAGTACCCTTTTATTGCTCATGCTTTCCCGGATTTCCGGATATAAGAATCAAAATCTTTGTGCTCAATTTGATAGAGCAAATCTTCTGGAAGGCTTTTGAAGTATTCGTAAGTAATCTTCAAACCTTCTGCTCGTCCCACTTTCGGTTCCCAACCCAAGAGCTCACGCGCTTTGGTAATATTGGGTTGACGCTGTGTAGGGTCGTCTTTTGGTAGGGGCTTGTAAATGACTTTCTGCTCGGTTCCTGTGAGCTTGATAATCTCATCGGCAAACTGTCTGATGGTGATTTCGTCTGGATTTCCAATATTCACCGGACTGGCATAATCACTGAGCAGCAGTCTGTAAATGCCTTCAATAAGATCATCTACGTAGCAGAATGAGCGCGTTTGTGAGCCATCTCCAAATACGGTAAGGTCTTCTCCGCGTAATGCTTGTCCGATGAAGGCGGGTAAAACGCGACCATCATTCAATCGCATGCGTGGACCGTAGGTGTTAAAAATGCGCACAATGCGGGTTTCTAAGCCATGGTAAGTGTGATAGGCCATGGTGATGGCCTCTTGGTAGCGCTTGGCTTCGTCATACACTCCACGAGGACCTACCGGATTCACATTGCCGTAGTATTCTTCGGTTTGTGGGTGAACCATTGGATCTCCATAGACTTCTGAAGTGCTGGCCACCAGAATTCTTGCGCCTTTGGCCATGGCCAATCCAAGCAAGTTGTGGGTACCCATAGCTCCCACTTTCAAAGTTTGAATGGGGATTTTCAGGTAGTCAATAGGACTGGCGGGTGAAGCGAAGTGCAAGATGTAGTCAAGCTCCCCTGGTACATGAACAAACTTGGAAACATCGTGATGGTAGAATTCAAAATTTGGATTGCCCATCAGGTGTTCGATATTTCGCATATCGCCTGTGATGAGGTTATCCATTCCCATTACGAAATGGCCTTCTGCCAAGAAACGGTCGCAGAGGTGGCTGCCTAAGAAGCCTGCTGCTCCGGTGATAAGAGTTCTTTTCATGATCAAACGCCGATTCCGTAGTAAGAGAATCCCATTTTATTGAGTTCAGCTGATTCGTAAATGTTACGACCGTCAAACACCACATGTTCTTCCATGAGTTTCTTGACCACCTTCCAGTTGGGAACCCGGAAGTCGCTCCATTCTGTTACCAGCAGTAGGCCTTGGCTATCTACCAAAGCTTCATACTCATCTGAGGTGAAGGTAACGGTGTCACCAATCATGTGGCGTGCCTCTTCCATAGCCACCGGGTCGAAAGCTTTTACCCGGGCACCTGCATTGAGAAGTTTTTCAATAAGCACCAATGAAGGCGCTTCTCGCATATCATCTGTATTGGGCTTGAAAGACAGGCCCCAAATACTAAAGGTCTTGCCCTGAATGTCGCCGTTGAAGTGCTTCATCACTTTGTCGAATAGCACCTCTTTTTGGTCTTCGTTTACGTATTCTACGGCCTCAAGAATACGCATGCGGTAGTTGTTTTCTTGGGCAGTTTTGATGAGGGCTTTCACATCTTTTGGGAAACATGATCCGCCGTAGCCTATTCCTGCATAGATGAATTTGTTACCAATTCGTGGATCAGAGCCGATGCCTCTGCGCACCATATTGACATTAGCTCCCATGATTTCGCACAAGTTGGCAATGTCATTCATGAAGCTGATTTTGGTGGCCAGCATGGCATTGGCGGCATACTTGGTCATCTCCGCAGAAGGGATGTCCATAAACAACACCGGATGCCCATTGAGGGTGAAGGGGTTGTACAGCTTGCCCATGATTTCTTTGGCGCGATCACTATCTACTCCGATAACGATGCGGTCTGGTTTCATGAAATCTTGGATGGCAGCGCCTTCTTTCAAGAATTCAGGATTGGAAGCCACGTCAAATGGGATGTCAACTCCGCGCTTGGTCTGCGCTTCTTTCACGGCTTTGCGCACCTTTTGGGCGGTACCCACGGGCACGGTACTCTTGGTCACCACTACCCCATAGTCGTTCATATTTTCACCAATCTCCGTAGCCACCGCAAGAACATATTTCAAGTCGGCAGAACCATCTTCACCTGGAGGAGTTCCCACAGCAATAAAAGCTACTTCAGCTCCTTTTATCGCGCTTGGCAAGTCGGTAGAAAACTGCAGCCGTTCTTTTTTGAAATTCTTTTCTACGATGTTCTCTAGACCAGGCTCATAAATGGGAAGTATGCCATTCTTGAGATTTTCGATCTTCTTGACATCTACGTCTACGCATATTACTTCGAGGCCTACGTCGGCCAAACATGCACCAGTGACTAAACCAACATAGCCGGTTCCTACTACTACTATTTTCATGGTTGTTCTACTTTGAGTTCTTCGATGGCTGTTTTTACGTTCTCTACGATATACTGCAGCTGCTCTTGATCTAAATCAGGGTGCATAGGCAATGAGAAAACCTGACTGCAAAGGGTTTCGGTAATGTGCAAATTGCCATCGTGTTGATCATCGCGATAGGCTTTCTGCTGATGTAAGGGTACTGGATAGTAAATCATACAAGGCACCCCTTTCTCTTGTATCCGATCTACCAAAGCGTTCCGATCTATTCCTTCTAGTTTCAAGGTATACTGATGGAATACGTGGGTAGACCAAGGGGCTCTACTGGGCGTTTGCAACTCGGGAATGGCTGCAAAGGCTTCGTCATAGAAAGAGGCCGCTTTATTCCGGTTGGCCGAATACGTATTTAAGTGGCGTAGTTTGATGCGAAGAATGGCGGCTTGAATGGTGTCGAGCCGGCTGTTGACCCCAATATCATCATGGTAATAGCGCTTGCTTTGGCCGTGGTTGACAATCATTCGGAGCCTTTGGGCCAATGCATCATTTCGGGTGAACAATGCACCGCCATCTCCGTAGCATCCTAGGTTTTTAGAAGGGAAGAAGGAGGTAGCGCCAATATCACCAATTGTTCCGGCTTTCATCACCCGACCATCACTAAAATGGTAGTCTGAGCCAATGGCTTGGGCAGTATCCTCAATTACATATAATTGATGCTCTTTGGCAATTTGCATAAGCTCCTCCATTGGAGCCGTTTGACCAAAAAGATGAACTGGTACAATGGCCTTGGTACGCGGCGTGATCGCATCTCGAACTTGTTGGGGATCAATCAAGAAGGTATTTGGATCAACATCCACCAAAACGGGCTTCAGCTTTAATAGAGCAATTACTTCCGCCGTAGCCACATAAGTGAAACTCGCAGTAATTACTTCATCTCCAGGCTGCAGATCCAAAGCCATCATGGCTACTTGAAGCGCATCCGTGCCGTTGGCACAAGGTATTACATGAGGCACATCGAGATACTCCTCCAGCTCAGTCTGAAAGGCCTTTACATCAGGACCGTTGATAAAAGCAGCTTTTTGAAGGATATTCTTGATGGCAGCATCAATTTCTTCTTGAATGGCCTCGTATTGAGAGACCAAGTCTACCATCCGCAGTTCGCGCATTTGTCTCAAATTTTCAGCCAAATATAGCCATTGAATCAGGTGGTATATCCTTTCGGATATCTTTGTTCACTCAGGCATTTTTGCGTAAATGAAGAACTTTCTTTTTTTAGCGTTTTTTCTCGTGGCGTCACTCGTTCAGGCACAGGTAAATGTGCGCGATTCCTCAGCCCAAGGAGTGCTCTTCGGCATAGGCAGTAGTTTGCAATGGGCAGGGGGTGATCTAGCAGATAAATTTGGCTTTTCGGTAGACTTGTCTTTCGACACTTGGTACAAAACCAGAAGCCACTGGATGTTGGGCGCTGGCGCCAGTTTTTTCTTTGGTGATGATGTGCGAATTGGCGATCAGATGGTAGCCGGTCTCACCACCTCTAACGGTCAACTCATCAGCCTGAATGGAAATTACGGTGATTACAAGTTCTTTCAAAGAGGGTTTAGCCTGCAAGCCAATGTGGGAAGGGTCTTTACCTCGTGGGGCCACAACGCCAATAGTGGTTTGTTGGTTTTAATAGGAGGCGGGTACCTGCAACATAGGGTGCGCATTGAAAATGCAGGTCAAGATATTCCTCAGCTGCTCGATGATTATGAAAAGGGATACGATAGATTGAGTGGTGGACCTATGGCTAGGCAATTCATAGGCTACTTGCATGCAGGTAGCAGAAGACGAATCAACTTCATTGTGGGCTTTGATTTTTTGCAAGGCTTTACCCAAGATTATAGAGGCTTCCATTTTGATACAGGGCAGGCCGTATCCGGAACGCAGTTGGATTTGATGTACGGCTTTCGCTTTATTTGGTTCTTGCCAGTCTACAGCGGAGCAACAGAAACCTACTACTACCGTTGATGCTTCTCTATCGCCTAGGGATCCTTTTGTATGGTGCCCTCATTGGCTTGCTCTCCATTGGCCATGCCAAAGCACGAAAATGGGTGCTTGGACGAAGGGGTCTCTTCGAGAAATTGTCTGATTGGAGAGCCGCTCATCCTGGTAAGTTATTGGTAGTGCACGCCGCTTCTTTGGGAGAATTTGAACAGGCGAGAGCATTGATTGATTGGTGGAAGCGCCATCATGCAGATTGGAAGATCTTGGTCAGCTTTTATTCGCCATCGGGTTATGAGCACTATTCGTCTTCAGAGGCTGATGGGCACTGCTATTTGCCGCTAGATACTGCTTCCAATGCACGTTCGTTTGTTGACATTCTTCAGCCGAGTCTTTTTGTTTTTGTGCGCTATGATTTTTGGCTTGAACTTATTCAAACACTGCACAAAAGGCAGATCCCCCAAGCTGTAATCTCTTCTTTCTTCCGTAGCGATATGTGGTTTTTAAAGCCTTGGGCCCGATTCGCGCTTAGTAGAATAAGTGGGTTGGATGCCATCCTCACCCAGAACGAAGAGTCAGTGGAATTGCTTCGCCAATATGGCGTTCGCCACGCCCAATGTACTGGAGATGGACGCATTGATCGGGTAGCTGAGTTGGCCAGGCATCCGAAGGAGATGGCATGGTTGAAGCAATTCAAAGCCAATCGATTCTTGCTCATCGCGGGCTCTCCTTGGCCACCTGATGAAGACCGTTTGTTGCCCTTTCTTCATCAACATCCGGAGGCTGCTGTTTTGATGGCTCCACACGATGTTTCTCAAGGTCATGTGAATCGGCTCATCAAAAGGCTCGAAGGGCTTTCTGTGATTCGGTGGTCGGATGTTTCAGACTTTGACCAAATACAATGGAACCAATTTCAAGTGGTGGTTCTCGATACCATTGGTTGGCTTTCTTCATCTTACCAGTTTGCAGATGCAGCCTTTATTGGTGGCGGATTCACTACGGGTATTCACTCTATTCAAGAGCCTGCAGCTTACGGTTGTCCGGTTTTATTCGGTCCCAAACATTCTGGCTTTCCTGAGGCACAAACCCTCATGTCTCGAGGCGGGGCCAAGGAAATTTACACCGCCCAAGATCTCATGAAGGCCTTGGAAGAGTGGATGGAATCTCCATCCCTTCGCCATCAGGCTGGAGCGGTCTGTAAAGCCTTCATTGAAGAAAACCGCGGGGCCAGCGAACGAATGGGTAGGGTATTGGAACAGCTTATTCGCTGATTTCGGCCAAGTCTAAAAGAAAGGCATATTCCATGGCTGTTTCATGGAGCGATTCAAATCGTCCACTCGCGCCAGAGTGCCCAGTCTCCATATTGCAAAACAACAGCAGCGGGTTTTCGTCTTTCTTCATATCACGCAATTTGGCTACCCATTTGGCAGGCTCCCAGTATTGCACTTGACTGTCATGCAGTCCGGTAGTGACCAACATGGCGGGGTAATGTTGGGCCTTCACTTGGTCGTACGGACTGTAAGAAAGCATATAGTCGTAATAGACTTTCTCATTCGGATTTCCCCATTCGTCATACTCCCCTGTAGTTAGTGGAATGCTTTCATCGAGCATGGTAGTTACCACATCTACAAAGGGCACTGCGGCAATTACGCCTCTATAGATCTCAGGCTTCATATTCACCACGGCGCCAATGAGCAGCCCGCCTGCACTTCCGCCATAAGCAAAAGTTTTGTTGGCCTGGCTATAGCCCTCTTGTTGAAGATGTTGGGTGCAAGCGATGAAATCAGTGAAAGTATTTCGCTTGTTCAGCAACTTTCCATCTTCATACCAGGCCCTTCCGAGGTATTGGCCACCCCGAATGTGCGCAATGGCATACACAAAGCCTCTGTCGAGTAGGCTTAATCGCACAGAGCTAAAGCGAGCATCTATGGTGGCGCCATAACTGCCATAGCCGTAAACGAGCAAAGGATTGCTACCGTCTTTTTTGAAATGGTCTTTCTTATAAACCAGCGATATAGGCACCTTTTTGCCATCTGCCGCCGTGGCCCAAATACGTTCGGTTTGGTAGTCTTCTTTGTTGTAACCGCCCACTACCTCTTGCTCTTTCAATATCTTTTTTTCGCGTGTGTTGAGATTATACTCAATAACGCTGCTCGGCGTAGTGAGCGAAGAGTAACCATACCGAAGCCACTCGCTTTCAAATTCTGGATTGTTGCCGATGCTGGCGGTGTAGGCTTCTTCGCCAAAATCTAGATAATGCTCTTCCCCCTCATTGGGAATAATCCGCAATCTATTGAGGCCTTCTTGGCGTTCATCCAGTACCAGATAGTCAGAGAACAATTCAAAATCTTCCAGAAATACTTCTTCTCTATGGGGTATACGCTCAACCCAATGCGCTTGGGAAGTTTGTCCTTCCGGGCACTCCATCAACTTGAAGTTGGAGGCGCCGTCTTTGTTGGTGCGTATAAACCAGCGATCGTTGAAATGGGCGATGCCATATTCTAAGCCACGTTGCCGTGCTTGAAATACGGTGAATGTTCCATTTGGCGCATCGGCAGATAAAGTGCGGTACTCATTGCTCAGGGTACTACTCGAACCAATGATGATATATTTCTTGCTCTTGCTGCGGTACACGAAGGTGGAAAAGGTTTCATCGGCTTCATGATAGACTTCCACATCTTGTGAAGGGTCTGTTCCAAGGCTATGGCGAAAGATTTTATAAGAACGCAAAGTTTCGTCTTTCACGCTGTAGAAGCCTGTCTTATTGTCGTTTGCCCAAACAAATGATCCAGTGGTATTTGGAATTTGTTCTTTGAGAATTTCACCGGTCTCCAAGTCTTTGAATCGGATGGTGTAGATGCGTCTGCTCAGGGTGTCTTCCCCGAAAGCGATCATTTTTTTATCGGTTCTAACGCTCAATCCGCCCACATTGTAATAGCTGTGGCCTTGGGCAAGTACATTAACGTCTAAAAGAATTTCCTCGGCGGCTTCAAGATTCCCTTCTTTTCTGCAATAAATGGGGTGCTCTTTTCCACTTTCATAGCGGGTATAATAGTAGTAGCCATCTAACCGATACGGCACAGATTGATCGTCTTCTTGAATGCGCCCTTTCATTTCTGCAAAGAGCTTGTCTTGCAATTTAGTGGTGCCGGCCATCACTTTCTCGCGGTAGGCATTTTCAGCCTCTAGGTAGTCAATCACCTCTTGATTCTCCCTATCGTTGAGCCAGTAGTAAGGGTCTTGTCTTACATCTCCATGAATTTCAAGGCGTTTCACCTCCTTTTTTGCGTCAGGGGCTTCCATAATTTTGCTTTTCTTGTTATCCGTTTGCTCGCAGGCCGAAATTGCCACGAAGATGGGAATCCAAAGGAGGGTTTGTACAGCGTTCATGCAACAAGTGTTAATAGGAAAAGCGGAAAATTATGCATTACAGTGAACCCATGCTGCAAAAAGGAGCATTAAATGACAAAGTAATTGTTGTTACGGGTGGTGGAACAGGGCTGGGCAAGTCGATGAGCCGGTATTTCGGGCAGCTAGGTGCCAAGGTGGTTATTGCGAGTAGAAAGCAAGCTGTGCTTGATGAAGCGGCCCAAGAACTCCAAGATGAAACGGGGGCAGAGTTCCTACCTTATGCTTGTGATATCCGCAATTTTGAGGAAGTTGAAGGCCTTCGAAAGGCGAGCTTAGAACGCTTTGGAAAAGTGGATGTTTTGGTCAACAACGCCGCCGGAAATTTTGTGAGTCCTACAGAGCGTTTAAGCGCTGGCGCATTTGATGCCATCATTGATATTGTGCTCAAAGGCAGTAAGAACTGCACCTTGAGTTTTGGCAAGCATTGGATAGCAGAAAAGCAGACCAATACTGTTGTACTCAATATCGTTACCACTTATGCCTGGACGGGCTCTTCCTTCGTAGTTCCATCGGCCATGGCCAAGGCCGGGGTGTTGGCCATGACCCGATCACTTGCGGTGGAATGGGCCAAATATGGTCAGCGTCACAACGCCATTGCCCCCGGACCGTTCCCCACAGCCGGCGCCTGGAATCGTTTGATGCCAGGTGACATCCCTGAACGATTGAATGTAGTCAATCAAGTGCCTTTACGCCGTGCAGGTGATCACCAGGAATTGGCCAACTTGGCGGCCTATATGGTCAGTGATTATTCGGCTTATATCAATGGTGAAGTGATTACCATTGATGGGGGAGAATGGTTGCAAGATGCTGGGCAACTTTCATTCTTAGACCAATTGAGCGAAACCGATTGGAATGATATGGAACGCATGATTAAGGCCGTCAAGGGGAGTAAGTAATGCGAGGCTATCGCCTTTTGCTGATGTTGCTTTGCACTTGGGCTTGTGATTCTAGCATAATGCCTGATTGGGAGGGTTTTGATCTTCAAGGCCATCGCGGATGCCGTGGTTTGATGCCAGAGAATAGTATTGAAGGCATGAAAAAGGCCTTGGATCTGGGCGTTAAAACACTGGAATTAGATGTGGTGGTCAGTGGCGATGGGCAACTGCTAGTTTCGCATGAGCCTTATTTTTCCGAGGAGATTTGCTTTGACGCACAGGGCGCACGTATTCATCCTGAGGAACAATATGAGTTGAATCTGTTTCAAATGACTTATGAGGAGATTCAAGCTTACGATTGTGGTTCCAAGCCACATCCGCGTTTTCCAGAGCAGCAGAAAATGAAAGTTCACAAGCCCCTCTTGGTCGATTTAATTGAGGCTGCAGATCATTACGCTCTTGAAAGCAATAGGCCCTTACCGATCTATAACATAGAGACGAAAATGAGTCCTTATGGGGATGATCGCTACCATCCTAGACCGGAAGCCTTTGCAGACATTTTGTACTCCATTATTGATCAGAAAGATTTGAAAAACCGTTGCACGGTGCAGTCTTTTGATCCGAGAAGCTTAGTGGCCTTACACACTATTGACTCTACCCTGCGCACAGTTCTGCTATTGGAAGGAAGTAGCGATCCTCAACAGATGTTGGCGAGTTTGGGCTTTGTGCCTTATGGATTTAGTCCTGATTATCAGCTTCTCAACTCCGAAATGCTCCAATGGGCCCATGGTCTTGGTATGAAGGTAGTGCCTTGGACGGTCAATGACCCCTTGGTGGCTAAGCAGCTTATTGCGTTGGGGGTTGATGGTTTAATCACCGATTACCCTGACCGGGTGCGAGCACCTGCAGTAAATTAACTAGGCCTCCATTTTCTTTTTCACTCTGGCCAAGGCTTCAGCGGATGGTGCATGATTGGGCCGGATGCTTAGTGCCTCTCGATAATCTCGCGATGCATTGGTCAGGTCGCCCAGCATTTCGTGGGAATATCCTCGTCCGTAATAGGCTTTGAAGTTGCGCTGGCTTACATTAATGGCTTTACTGAAATTATTGCGCGCCTTGTCATATACCTGTAATTGGGTGAGGATATAGCCCAAATTGTAATAGCTATCTGCATCTCTTGGATTGAGTTGAATGGCCCGTTCATAAGCCCCCATGGCTTTGTTCCATTCTTTGCGCTGCATGTGCAAGACGCCAATCTTATAGTATACATCTGAACGATCAGGTTGCAATTCCAGCACATTTTTGTAGTAGGCCAAAGCGAGGGTGTCTTTGCGTTGAGCGTAGATCACCCCCAGCATGTCTAAAGCTTCAACGTAGTTGTTCCGTAAGTCAACTGCTTGCTGGAAGTAAGGAATGGAAGCAGTGGTATCGCCATTTACAGCTCTGATGGCCATGCCCTTTAAGAAAAAGCCCTCTGCACGATTGCGATCAAGGGCAATGATGGCATTGGCCGTTTGCAGAGCATCTCTGTTGAGCCCAAGGGTCAATTGCAACTCGGCCATGCTAATCCTACAGTCTAAATCACCAGGATATTTTTCCATGCATTTGCGCCACAGATCGTGGGCTTTTTTGCTTTGGTTCGCCAAGAGGTACAAGCGCGCTTGAAGATTGAGATAACGACTATTCAGCGAGTCGCGCATAGCCGCTCTGCGAAGATATTCCCGCGCATAAGCGTAATTCTTGTCTTCTAAATGCTTCTCTACTTGATCGAAAACTGCATCAAGCTCAAGTGCATCAGCATTTCTGGGGTCTAAAGAAGCAGGTACTCGGGCGGTGTCAGCTTGTTCCAACAAGCTGTCGTTGGATAGTCCTTGGTCATCTTGAACAATCGACTCTGTGGGGCCTCCAGGACAAGCGGTGAGTCCAAAGAGGGCCGCTATTGCCCAAACGCCAAGGTATTTCTTCATGATGCCTTTAGTGCTTCTACAATTTTCACTTCAATTTCTTCTGCCAATTCCGGATTGTCCATCAGCAATTGTTTCACAGCATCTCTTCCCTGACCCAGTCTGGTTTCGCCATAGCTAAACCAAGAACCACTTTTCTTCAAAATTTCATGATCTACCCCGAGGTCAATCAATTCCCCAATTTTAGAAATTCCTTCGCCATAGACAATATCAAACTCAGCTTGACGGAAGGGTGGAGCCACTTTGTTTTTCACCACTTTAACGCGGGCCCGGTTTCCTACCACCTTATCGGCATCTTTGATCTGCCCAATTCTGCGGATATCTAGGCGGACGGAGCTATAAAATTTCAGGGCATTTCCACCGGTAGTGGTCTCAGGATTGCCGAACATCACCCCAATTTTTTCACGCAATTGGTTGATAAAGATGCAGCAACAATGGGTTTT
>CAZDPF010000004.1:41196-43276 GCA_964507215.1 uncultured Chryseobacterium sp.
TCACCCCAATTTTTTCACGCAATTGGTTGATAAAGATGCAGCAACAATGGGTTTTGCTGATGGTGGCCGTGAGCTTTCGCAAGGCTTGACTCATCAAGCGTGCCTGCAGTCCTACTTTGCTGTCGCCCATTTCGCCTTCAATCTCGCTTTTGGGCGTTAAAGCCGCTACCGAGTCAATAACAAGGAGGTCAATGGCTCCCGAGCGAATCAGGTTGTCGGCAATTTCCAAAGCCTGCTCTCCGTGATCGGGCTGGCTGATAATCAGATCTTCTGTTTGAATGCCCAAGTTTTCTGCGTAAAGCCGATCGAAGGCGTGTTCCGCATCAATAAAGGCAGCAATTCCACCTGCTTTTTGCACTTCGGCAATGGCGTGCAAAGTGAGGGTGGTTTTACCCGAAGATTCAGGCCCGTAGATTTCTACAATTCTTCCGCGCGGATACCCTCCTATTCCCAAGGCGCTATTCAGCGTTATTGACCCAGAAGAGATCACCTCTACTTCTTCTACCGCAGAATCGCCCATGCGCATGACAGCCCCTTTTCCATAGGTTTTGTCTAGCTTATCCATGGTGAGTTTGAGGGCTTTCAGCCGTGCATCTTTGTCGTTGCTCATGGGAATTTCAATTCTTTTTGGATGCCTAAAAGTATGAAGGGGAAAGGCAATCTAGTTCAAACAAACATCCGTATTACGCAAGAGTTTTCCATGAAAACATTCGAAATGGGTATGATATCAACAAAGCATGACTTAATATTGGACCGATTAAACCCTTTTCCAATGCAAAACTCCCGATGGACGAAGGCTATTGTAGCCTTATTTTTTACCAGCTCCTTCTTGTACGCTCAAGAGAACCAATTGGAGATTTACAGTGAGATGGGCGAGAAATTCACCGTATATCTCAATGGGGCCAAACAAAATGATGAGCCGGTTTCCAACCTCTTGTTGAAAGATCTTCCCAATCCGATGTACAAAGCGCGTATTGAGTTTGAAGATGCTTCAAAAGGAATGTTTCTAGACAATGTCTACACCCCGAAGAATCTTGATGAGCCCGGTAGAAACACCTACGTCATACAGTTGGGGAAGAAAGGTTACAAATTGAAGTTCTTTTCTTTCACGGCCATGAACGATCTTCCTCCAGAACCTGAGCCTACTTATGTGCCTGTTGCTGTGCAGTCTCGTGAAATGGAATCGGGCCGTGAAGTAGGCGGTAATGTTCAAGGGTCAAGCGAACAAGTGAATGTGTCTATGAATATTGGCGGTACGCAAATAGGGGTGAATGTTTCCAGTAGCAGCAGTACCAGTATGCAAATGGATGTGGATATGCCAATGCAAGAGACGCAACATACCTCTTTTGAAGAAGAGGGTCCAGCAGTCATTGATGGCGATGGCTGCACAGGTCCGATGTCGTCTGCTGATTTCTCTTCTTTTATGGGGAGCATGAAAGGAAAGAGTTTTGAAGACAGCAAAGATCAGTTGGCCCGGCAAGCCATGAAGAGCAATTGTTTTTCTTCTGAGCAGGTAAGAGAAATCATGAAGGCTTTTCAGTTTGAAGAAACCCGTCTGGAGTTTGCCAAAGCGGCTTACGCCCACGTATACGACCGGAATAACTATTACAAAGTGAACGACGCCTTTCAGTTTGAACTGAGCATTGATGAACTCAATGAGTATCTAGAGGGTCAATGATTTTCTGGCGGAGAGTAGAAGAAGAAGCCCGGCCAGTGCCGGGCTTCATTATTTTATGACAAATCCGTCAAAGGCCTTGGGATTGATCTTCTTCCATTCAACAACTTCTACTTTGGCAAGCGGGGAGCCATGGTGCAACCATTCTTTGAATTCTTCCAAAGCATTTCTTTCGCCTGAAACTTCACCCACTACTTGGCCACTGGCGCTATTTTGAACCCAGCCAGAAAGTGCTAGGCTTATTGCTTTGTTCTGGGTATATTTTCTAAAGTATACCCCTTGCACTCTGCCAGTTACTACAAATGAGGCCGTATGCTTCAAGCTGTTTGCAATTCTCCTAAAATAGCATGCACGTCTAGATTCACGCGTTCAGCCAAGCGCATCAGACTTTCTGAGCAATGCTTA
>CAZDPF010000005.1:0-5875 GCA_964507215.1 uncultured Chryseobacterium sp.
CGGGTCAGGTCTTTTTTCTGGGGAGCGATTTAATTCAAACTCTGACATTTTTGCTTCTAAAGGTAACTCAACCTGACTTCTCCCCATAAATAGGACGTGACCCCAGTTAAGGCCACCCGTGTTTGGCGGAAGGCAGACAGACATTCACTGCTTGAGATTTGTGATGTACTCAAAGTGAAGCCGAGAATTGTACTCAACGGAGTGGCTCCTGAAGATATGGAAGAGGTGATTGGAGAAGTGGCCAAACGTCGCTCTGCATTGCGCAAACTCCTCAAACGAATATTGACCCTGCAAATCAGGTTTAGAAAGGGATACAAAGGCAATCCCCTATTCTAACAACCAAGATTTATAAAAAGAGAGCGGGATGTAGTCCCGCTTTTTTTTATGGACAATAGTTCAGCAATTCTTGTGGAATTTGGGCTTGAAGTTCCTTTGCTTTGGCCAATGCAGCACAGCTATTCTGTTGTTGATTTAAGTCTTTGTAAACCGCAGCCAGCATAACATGCACCATCGGTTGATTGGGGGCAAGTGTTCGAGCATTGAGGTAATCAGACAATGCCTGTTCGAATTGCTGCATCATGGCGTAATTACTTCCTCTATTGATGAATGCATTGAATTGCATGCTATCTAAGGCGATGCTCTCATTGAACCGCTTTTCTGCCTCCAACAGTTGCCCCCGTTTACCCAAGGCTGTGGCCTCCTCTAAAAGCTTGCGGGCTCTGCGCTTCTGTGGATCCTTTAAGGCAACTGATTCTTGAAGCTGCAAAAGCAATTCTTGACTTTCTCTTCCGGGATTTGCATTCAAGCTCAGCACGGCCAAAGAATCTTGGCCTTGGCCTATCAATGCCTTGGCGAGATACACGGAATAAACGGAAGACTCGGGATCTATTTGAACCAACGCTTCGGCCATGGCCTGCGAGCGATTGTAGCGCCCTGATTCTTGAAAAATCCGATAAGCCAGTTCAATCGTTTGGGGCACATCAGGTCGAAGGCTTAGCGCACTTTCAACTGCTTGAATGGCCTGTGATTTTCTACCTGCTTGAAAATGGAGGGTGGCGAGGTTTTCATAACCTCCTTCAAAGTCAGGGTGATCCTTGACCAAGGATTCGAAAGCTTTTTGGGCTTCAGCCATTTTCCCCGATTGTAAATAAGACAGTGCCAACATGTTTTGGGCATGGTCATAGCTCGGAAAATCTTTCAGCACATCCTGCCAAAGATTCACACTGTTGTTCCAAACGGCCAATCGGTTTTGACTCATCCAACCAAAGACCAGCACCAAGCCACCCAAGAGTACCGTCTTTCCATTCGATCCCAAAGCGGGGAACTTGGCGGCGAGTCCTTCAAAAATGAATCCCCATAAGAGCATAAGCCCAATGCTGGGGATATAGTTGTACCGATCAGCCATGCTATAGTTGCCAAAGGGTACATCAAAGAATTTGAGCATTAAAACAATATTGATCAAGAAAAATCCCATTGCGAAAACCCAGTTTTTCATGTCTTTCTTCCACCACCAAATCAGCAATGTCAATAGGGCGATAGGCCAGAGCAGGCCCATGAAATGCGTCCAGTTGAGCGGCAGTCCCAAGCTTTCAGGATAGGGATAATAAGCAGCAAGATCCCAAGGGAAAAGTCCCTTCAAGAAATACGCCCCCAATGCAGAACTGGCCAAAAAGAGCTTTTCGCCATAACCGTAAGGAGAATGTAAATCACCCCAACTTTCTGTCTGTGCTTCTCGGGTGAAGAAGATAAAAACCACAAAAATCAGAAGTGCTGGAAGCTTTTCTAACCACAGCGCTCTGTTGTTGAGCTTTCTACCAACAAAATAATCGATCAGAACAAAGGTGGGAAGAAGCATAACCGCCTGTGCTTTTGACAGCAGAGAGAAGAGACTGAGCACATAGACCATGACCAGCGTCTTGCGTGACTGCTTTTCGGTGTAATGCGTGTAACTCAGCAGTGCCAATAAAAAGAAGAATGCGTAAAGCACATTCTTGCGTTCAGTCATCCACGCATAACTCTCTACATTCATCGGATGAACCAGAAATAGCAAAGCCGTGCCTGTTGCCAGAATAGATTGCTTTGGAAACAGCCTGAGCAGAAGGAGATACACCCAAATGGCATTGAATAGATGCAGCCACCAATTGGTTTGGTGGTGGGCTTTCACGGCGTCGTCAGACACTGCTTTGTCAATGGCCAAACTCAATAAGGTGATGGGATGGTAATGACCATCGAAATATTCAGTGAACATTCTTTGAATGTGCTCTCCATCAAGTGATACAATCAACTCATTATTGGCGATGTACCGCTCGTCATCATAATTGAGCAACTGCCCTTGAATGGCTGGGCGGGTGAATAAAATACCCGCCAAAGCGATGAGGCCCATTGGAATCCATTGGCTCCAGTCAAGGCCAAGAAAACTACGCGTGCTGTTCATAGCTGCAAGCTATTGTTTCGAACTCAAGTGCCGATGGGTTTCATAAAAAAAGCCCCCTTTTATTCAAAGAGGGCTTTTGGAATGGGGCGCCGCTTAGTGAGCTGCGTTTTCTAAACGCTGGCGCTGCCGTTGAATGAAGTGACTCAAATCGGCGCCATGCAGTAGGTTCTGCGCCAAGAGTGCAAGGTCAACCCATTCGCGCAATTGCGCATTGGCTCCATCTTCATTGGCTTGCAATACTTCCTCTGCCATTGGATGATTGGCATTGACAAGAACATCATAGGTTTCTGGGAAATCGGTAAGCCCCATCATACCGCCTCCTGTCATGCTCTGCTCTTTCATCCGACGCATAAATTCAGGCACAATTACTTGAACCGGAGCGGCCGAGCTTGACAAGCTACTCACTTTTATGTGGAAACGTTCTTTCTCAAGCAGGCCTTCGACCATCTCTTTGAGCTTATTCTCTTGATCGGCATTGAGTTTAGACGGAAGCTCATCTTCTTTCTTGATCAGGTTGTCAATAGAATCGCTGTCTACACGGGCAAAGCTCACTTTTGTCAAATCACTTTCCATTCTTTGAATTAAGTGGGAAGTGAGCGGTGTATTCAGCAACAACACACGGTAGCCCATTTCTCGAGCGGCTTCAATTCCAGCGTGTTGGGCTTTGAGATCAGAAGCATAAAGCCAGATGTTTTGTCCGTCTTTGTTTTCCTGGCTTTTCCCAATTAATTCTTCAAATTCTTGCAAGGTGTGGTACTGACCTTCAGTGTCTTTCACCAAGTAAAATTTCTTGGCTTTGTCATTGAATTTATCTTCTGTGAGCATGCCGTACTCCACCACAACCTTGGTTTCATCCCAATTGGCTTCAAAGGCCTTGCGGTCTTTTTTGAACATCTCCTCAAGCTTATCGGCCACTTTCTTGGTGATGTGTCCGGAGATCTTCTTCACATTGCCATCGGCCTGTAGATAAGAACGACTCACATTGAGAGGAATGTCTTTGGAGTCTATGACCCCGTGCAGTAGGGTGAGGAAATCAGGTACTACACCTTCGACATTGTCAGTTACAAAAACCTGATTTTGGTATAGTTGAATTTTATTGCGCTGCAATTCCATATTGGGTTTGATCTTGGGGAAATACAAGATGCCCGTGAGATCAAATGGATAGTCAACATTCAGATGAATGTGAAAAAGAGGCTTCTCAAAACTCATGGGATAGAGTTCCCTGTAGAAGTTCTGGTAGTCTACATCGGTGAGTTCAGAATAAATGCGCTTCCAGGCAGGAGAGGCACTATTGATGATATCTGCTACTGTCTTTTTGACCTCCTTGGCCTCATCTCCTTCGCCTTCTTTCACCGTTTCTTCTTTCGTTCCAAATTGAATGGGAACAGGCAAGAAGCGACAGTATTTTTTCAGCAATTCGCGAACGCGGTAGTCCTCTAGAAATTCCTCGTTGTCTTTATTGATGTGGATGATAATGTCGGTGCCTCGATCATCGCGTTGGGTGTTGCCGAGTTCAAACTCAGGATCTCCCTTGCACTCCCAATGGATGGCTTTTGAGGCGTCTTCTTCTTTCCAAGAACGGCTGATGATTTCCACTTTGTCAGCCACCATGAAACTCGAGTAGAATCCCAAGCCAAAATGTCCGATAATACCTGTGTCACCAGCTTTGTCTTTGTACTGTTGAAGGAATTCTTCAGCACCTGAGAAGGCCAGCTGATTGATGTATTTGTCTACCTCTTCTGCCGTCATCCCAATACCGCGGTCAGAAATGGTGAGGGTTTTTTGTTTTTTGTCGATTTTTATTTGAAGGGTAAGGTCACCCAATTCTCCCTTCACTTCTCCCAGTCGCGAGAGGGTTTGCAATTTCAATGTAGCGTCAACGGCATTGCTCACCATTTCTCGCAAGAAGATCTCGTGGTCAGAGTAGAGAAACTTCTTGATTATCGGGAAGATATTCTCGGCGGTTACATTGATACGGCCCATAGTTCTTTTTCAATTTGCGCCCCTATTTCCAAACCATGTGCCACTTCATTTGGCTGCCACTTTGACAAATGGAGGATTCTCAAATGATTTTCTTCCTTCCCATAAATCCTTCTGTACATTTGTTCATCATGCAACAGGCTTCAACCCGAGAGCTGCTTTCTAAAGAGGAGATCGACATCATCTTGCATCGCCTTTGTTGTCAATTAATTGAACGGCATGGTGATTTCTCCAAGTCTGTATTGGTAGGCCTGCAACCTCGAGGAGTGGTTTTCGGCAGGCGCATTCACACCATGTTACAGGAGCGTTTTGGACTTTCATCCGTTCGATATGGCGAGTTAGATACTACCTTTTTTCGAGACGACTTTCGCAGGCGAGATACTCCCTTGCAGCCCAATCAAACCCGCATCAACTTCTTGGTTGAAGATGTAGCCGTTATTTTCTTAGATGATGTGCTCTACACCGGTAGAAGCGTACGGGCGGCAATGGATGCCATTATGTCTTTCGGAAGACCCAAGACCATAGAGCTCATGTGTTTAATAGACAGGAGATTCAGAAGGCATCTTCCGGTTCAGGCCGATTATATTGGGCGAAGAATTGATTCGATCGAGTCTGAAAGAGTACAGGTAGAATGGCGGGAAACGCACTCAGCAGATCGCGTGCTATTGTCTCATCAAAAAGTGACTCATGGCTGAATTCAGTCACAAACACTTGCTCGGTATTCGCGGACTTCAGCGCGCAGATATCGAGGAAATATTTGAGACAGCCGACGAATTTCACGGGGTCATCAACCGCCCCATCAAAAAAGTGCCGTCTCTTCGCGATGTAACGGTGGCCAATTTGTTTTTTGAGAACTCCACCCGCACACGACTTTCATTCGAGCTGGCAGAGAAAAGGCTTTCAGCCGATGTGGTAAATTTTTCGGCATCCTCCTCCTCGGTTTCCAAAGGCGAAACCTTGATTGATACCGTGAATAACATTCTCTCGATGAAGGTGGATATGGTTGTGATGCGCCATCCCCTTCCAGGAGCAGCTGTTTTCCTTTCAAGAGAAGTCAAGGCCTCCATCATCAATGCCGGCGATGGAACCCATGAACATCCCACACAAGCGCTTCTGGATGCTTATTCCATCAGACAGGCACTGGGCGAAGTAGGCGGTAAGAAAGTATTGATCGTAGGCGATATTCGGCATTCACGCGTGGCTCTAAGCAATATAATCTGCCTCCAATTGTTGGGCGCTGAAGTAATGTTGAGTGGCCCCAGTACCTTGATGCCCAAGTATATTACAGAACTTGGGGTAAAGGTGGAAACCGATTTCGATCGCGCATTACAATGGTGCGATGTGGCCAATATGCTCAGGGTACAACATGAGCGTATGGATATGAAATACTTCCCTTCCCTCCGCGAGTATTCGATGCGCTATGGTTTGACCATTGAGCGATTGGAAAAAAGAGGTAAGCCT
>CAZDPF010000005.1:5975-28289 GCA_964507215.1 uncultured Chryseobacterium sp.
GTATTCGATGCGCTATGGTTTGACCATTGAGCGATTGGAAAAAAGAGGTAAGCCTCTGGTAATCATGCATCCCGGTCCAATCAATAGGGGAGTGGAAGTCAGTAGTGCCGTGGCCGATCACCCGCAATCAGTCATTCTTAAGCAGGTAGAAAATGGAGTGGCAGTTCGCATGGCCGTTTTGTACCTTTTGGCCGGACAAAAAGGATAGGCACGATGGCTTGGAATACAATCGAATCTGACAACATTATCAGTCTTCAATTGGATGGTGATCTCAATGAAACAGCCATAAAAGCATTGCATTCAATGGCGCCTCCACAAAAAGATGTGGTGTTAGACATCACCAAGGCAGCTCAACTGCCCCAATGGGAAGATCTGTTGACCGTTCAAGCCGAATGGATGTCCAACGGCTTTAGCGCAGTGGTTTTGGCAACAGAAGAGCAACACACCATTTTTGATGGATTAGAATTCCCGATGGCCCCCACTTGGCAAGAGTGCCTCGACTTGATTGAAATGGAAAGAATAGAACGCCAACTCGGCATGTAAACACAAACGATGAAGAACATACTCTACTTTTTACTGCTACTAACCCCATGGATTACAGCCTATGCACAATGTAATCCAGATCAGAATCTGTCGATCCCAGGCCTATATCCGCCGGCCGGGTCATCTACAGATACAACAGCCATTATTTTGCCGGATGCCGCAGTGAACCAAGCGGTGAGCTATGTAACCCAGGTGGTGGTTCTAGCAGATACCACTGTTTCGCTCGGTGGATTTTCCTTCAATGTTCCCGTAGATTCTTTGGGAATTATTAGCCTTACAGGTCTTCCTGCAGGAATGAACTACGCTTGTGATGTACCCAATTGTACATGGGAAGGCGGAGACAATGGTTGCATTGAAGTAAGCGGTACACCCACCACGCTGGGCACTTATAACATTATTGCTACCGTTAAAACCAGCATTGTAGTGACCGGATTGCTAGATACTTCGGTACTCACTCCCTTTGTTTTCAAATTGAACGTGGTAGCTGGAGCGAGTATTTTTGAAGAGCGCCCTATGAGCTTCCGCGTTGATCCCAACCCCGCTAATTCCTTTGTTGATATCCGCGTGAATAGGGAAGAGCAAGTTTTGCAGTACCGTCTTATAGATCTCTTGGGAAGGCCAGTAGAAGAAGGGCAGTTTAAACCGATAGAGGGCCATCACCGCTTGTCTGTGGAATCGTTGAAAAACGGAGTGTACTTGCTTCATATTGGCAATAGCGAAGGCTGGAGCAGTCAGCGCCTGCTGATTGCGAGGTAGATGGCATACACCCTTACCATTCTAGGTTGTCATAGCGCTACCCCCCGGCTAGGAGCCAATCCTACCGCCCAACATCTTGTGATGCGGGAGCGCCACTTTCTAATCGATTGCGGTGAGGGTACCCAAATAGAACTCAAAAGGCACAATATCAAGGCCCAAAGAATTGATCATATCTTGATCAGTCACCTGCATGGAGATCATTTCTTTGGATTGCTCGGATTGCTTTCGAGCTTTCATCTCTTAGACCGGGGCAAGCCCCTTCATATTTATGCGCCGGAAGGACTGAGAGACATTCTTCGAACCACCTTTAGGCATTCCAATACTTGGTTGAGTTATCCATTGGAATATCATCCACTCCGCTTCGACGAGCCGGAATTGATCTATGAAGACGAGAAACTTTCCATTACGAGCGTGCCTTTGAAGCATTCTGTGCCAGCCTGTGGATTTGTTTTCCGGGAGAAAAAACACCCTCGTAAGCTCAATGTTGAGGCGGTGCATCAACTACAGATTCCCGTGTATGCATATCACCGCATTAAGCAGGGTTTCGATTGGGTAAGTGATGATGGCCATTTGGTTTCCAATGAGTTGCTCACATATGATGGTGCCCAATCGAGGTCCTATGCTTTTTGTAGTGACACCGCTTTTTGTCCAGCCATCATTCCGGCAATTCAAGGAGTAGATCTATTGTACCACGAAGCCACATTTTTACAATCAGATGCGCTCTTGGCGAGCAAAACACAACACAGTACGGCCGTAGAAGCCGCAAGAATTGCCCAAGAAGCAGGAGTAAAGCAGCTACTGTTAGGACATTTTTCTGCACGTTACCCTGATGCTCAATTGTTCAAAGAGGAAGCAAAGAATATTTTTTCTCAGGTGCAGTTAGCCAGAGATGGACAAGTGATTGAAATCAAATAATATTCTTAGAAAAGTGCTCAAGTACCGCAGTCAATCATGAATAAGAAGCCATTATTGGTCATTTTTTTAGTGGTCTTTATTGATCTGATGGGCTTTGGGTTAATCATCCCCATACTTCCCATATACGCAGACCAACTAGGCGCTCCGGGTTGGGTGATTGGCTTGGTAGCTTCCGCATTTTCGGTGATGCAATTCTTGTTTGGTCCATTTTGGGGAAATCTTAGCGATCGCTTAGGTCGCAAGCCTATTCTCATGGGAAGCATGGCTTTGATGGGTCTTTCTTATGTGTTATTTGCGCATTCTACCAGCTTGGCATTGTTATTTGCTTCCCGTTTACTAGCCGGAATTGCTGCAGCCAATATATCTGCTGCTCAGGCTTTTATTTCAGACATTACCCCACCAGAAAGAAGGGCAAAGAATTTTGGAATCATAGGCGCTGCTTTTGGTTTGGGATTCATTTTTGGCCCCCCAATAGGAGGTTACCTCAAGGCAGAATTGGGCATTGAAGCCGTAGGCTATGCGGCTGCTGGGTTCAGTTTTTTCAACTTCTTATTGGCTTGGATTCTACTGCCGGAAACCTTGCGCGATCGATCGGAGCGGGTGAGTCTCTTCGCCAATCCTTTCAAAGAGCTGCACGCCACCCTTCAACGGCCCGCTATTCGCGAATTGGTGTTGCTCACATTTGTGTTTATCACCGCTTTTAGCATGATGCATGTAACGGCTGCACTCTTTTGGGAGAAAGAATATGGTTTGACTGAAAAGCAGATTGGATTCATGTTCATGTACATTGGTGTTTTAGCCGCCGTAATCCAAGGTGGCTTAATTGGAAAGTTCAACCAATGGTGGGGAGAGAATCAGCTGTTGGTGGCAGGTACCATTTTGATGATGTTGGGATTGGTTTTTATGCCATTTCCTCCGAAATCATGGTTTTACCCGTGGGAATTGGTTTGCCTAGCGGTCATTAGTGTGGGCAATGCTTTTTTAACCCCCACCATCAGCAGTATGCTATCCAAGATTAGTGGACCCAAAGAGCAGGGACTGATCATGGGAGCTTATCAGAGCTTTTCCTCATTGGGACGAGTTTTTGGTCCTTTCATAGGCGGATGGCTTTACGGTTTTTCTTTCCAATGGCCCTATTTGGCGTCTGGCGTGTTGATGGCATTTTGTGGATTAATTGCATGGCAATTGGTGCGCAGTGAACGCTTCAAACTGATGAAGGCGTAGTACATTCGAAGCATGAGAAAGAATTTGTGGAAGGAGTACATTTTGGTGGCATTCGAATCTATTCGTGCCCAAGCCCTTCGCGCCATTCTTACAATGCTGATTATCGCCATCGGAATCACGGCCTTGGTGGGTATTCTCACATCCGCAGATGCCATAGAATCAAGTATTTCAGGAAACTTCACCCAATTGGGAGCCAATACCTTTACAATTCAGAACCGTGGACCCAGCATTCGAATAAATAACAAAGGGGAGAAGTGGCAAAGCTTCCCAGAAATTACCCAAAAACAAGCGGAAGAGTTTAAAGAGCGATTCCAGTATTCAGGGGCCCAAGCCTCTATCTCCTACATCGCCACGGGAACGGCAGAAGTAAAAGCAGGGAACATCAAAACCAACCCCAATACCATGGTGATGGGCATTGATGAAAATTATCTCATCACTGGGGGCTATGAAATCGCCGAGGGCCGCGCCATTTCAAGAACAGATATCGAGCAGGCGGCGCCAGTGGTGCTCATCGGTCAGGATCTCAAGAACACGCTCTTTCCCAATGAAAATCCATTGGATAAAACCATCAGTTTGCGCGGTCAACGGTTTCGGGTAATCGGACTTCTGGCTCCCAAGGGAAATGCAGTGGGCTTTGGCGGCGATAGAAGTTGCATGATTCCCTACTCCAATGCCCGTTACACTTATCCTTGGGCCAAGCGCAGTCACGCAATCAATGTAATGGCACCTGACGGATTGAAGTTAGACGCTTGCATTGGCGAGTCTATCGCGCTTATGCGGATGGTGAGGCGTTTGCCACCGGAAGAAGAGAATAATTTCAACATCACCAAAAGCGATGATCTGGCCAACTCGTTAATTGAGAATATCGCCAATGTAAAGCTGGCCACAGCGGGAATTGGCTTTATCACTTTGTTCGGGGCGTGCATTGCTTTAATGAATATCATGCTGGTGAGTGTTACCGAGCGTACAAGAGAAATTGGCACCCGAAAGGCCTTAGGCGCTACGCGTTCGGCTATTGCTTGGCAGTTTCTTACCGAGGCAGTGGTGATTAGCCAAGCCGGTGGTTTCTTCGGTTCGATTTTAGGAATCCTCATCGGGAACTTGGTGGCCAAGCTGATTGGCGGCCCATTTTTTATTCCTTGGTTGTGGATTGGGGTGGCCGTTTTGGCCTGTTTGGCAGTGGGTATTTTGAGTGGAATCCTTCCGGCAATCAAAGGCGCACGGCTGGATCCTATAGAAGCGTTGCGTCACGAATGAAAATTTACCATCATCTCGATCACTTCAGTACTCTTCCCTTGGCCGTTGCAACCACGGGTACTTTTGATGGCGTACACATCGGACATAAGACCATACTTCAGCGATTAAACAGGCTGGCGCAAGACGTGGGGGGAGAAAGTGTTTTGCTCACCTTCCATCCGCATCCCAGACAGGTATTGCAACCAGACCTTTCGCTCAAGCTTATCAGTACACTGGAAGAACGAATAGATCAGTTGGAGAAAAGCGGTCTGCAGCATCTCATTGTTCATCCTTTCACCCAAGCGTTTTCGCGTACCAGTTCATTGGAGTTCGTTCGGAATATTTTGGTTGAGCGAATTGGGGTAAAAAAATTGGTCATTGGGTATGATCATCACTTTGGTAGAAATAGAGAGGGCAGTTTTGCTCACCTGAAAGAATATGGTCCACTCTATGGCTTTGAAGTGGAAGAAATTCCTCCACAAGACATTGACCAAGTGGCTGTGAGTAGTACCAAAATTCGGAAAGCTCTTGAAGAAGGGGCTATGGAACGGGTGAATGATTATCTGGGTTATACCTTTTCGGCCGAGGCCCAAGTTGTCAAGGGCGATCAAATAGGCCGAACCATTGGATTCCCTACCGCCAATTGTGCGCTAAATGATCCCCAAAAGCTCCTCCCTGCAGAAGGCGTTTATGTGGTGGAAGTGGAATGGAAAGGACAAAGGTTTCAAGGGATGTGCAATATTGGTTCTCGTCCTACCGTGGCCACCCATCCTGAACTGCGCGTGGAGGTGCATCTCTTTGAGTTTCACGAAGAGATTTACCATGAGAATATTCGGATTTCTTTCTTGCACCGGCTCAGAAACGAACAGAAGTTCAATGATTTTCAAGCATTACAAGAACAATTGAGGCAAGATGAAAAAGGGGCAAGAGCCTTTTTTCAGAGTCAAGTGTAGACCATAGAACATGGATATAAAATTCTTTTTTCGATCCATGTTGTTGACATACTTGAGTTTCGCTCAGTTATCAGCCCAGTCTTTGTCTATGCGCAAGTCGCATCTCGATCATTGGCCGGCTATTGTTTGGGAACAAGAATGGAACGAGATCGACTTGAGAAAGAACAAGCTTGAATCTTGGCCAGATTCTATGAAGGCCTTGACTGGAGTAGCGGTTTTGCGTTTGGCACAAAATCCTATTGATTGGCCCGACACCTTAATAGGTCCTTCCACATTGCGCTATTTGGATCTCTGGGATACAGATATAGCCACAGTTCCTAAAGTTGTACAGGGTTTTGAATCACTCGAAGAACTCGATCTACGGGAGACCTATCTCGATGAAAGCCATCGGGAAGCACTAGAACGCTTGTTTCCAGGAGTAAAGATTCATCTGACTCCTCGGTGTAATTGCCTTCCAAAGCGTTAGATTAAAACTAAAAACTCCATGTTGCCGTGCACATGAAGTGCCTTCCTGCTTGGGCGTAGTAGTAGGCCTCACCCGCATATACATAGCCGTTGGAAGCGTACTTTTCATTCAGTAAGTTGAACAAATCCAAAGAGAACAATGGACTGCCAATCCATTTTTCTGGTGCTTTCCAACCCAAGCGAACATCGTTGATCCAGTAGGCAGAAAGCAGATGGGCAGGACGCGCTTCATTACTTAAATACTGACTGCCCACGTACCGGCTAGACCATGAGGCTAACCATGGGCCTGACTGATAGTTGAGCACCCAACCGCCCACCAAGGCAGGAGAATAGGCAATGGGCGTATTGCCAATATTTTCCGTTGTACCGTCAGAATGAGCCAAGACAAACTGTTGATTTCTGTTGTCAGAAATAGCCAAATTCATTTGTAATGACCAGTTTTTAGTCAACCAATATTCGCTTTGTGCCTCTAATCCGATGCGATAGCTCCTCCCGATGTTTCTGCGAATAAATCCGCCAACATTGTCAATTTCCCCAGTGAGAACCAGTTGGTTGGTGTAAAACATGCCATAGGCATTGAGTTGTAATTGAAAGTTATCAGATGCTTTTCTCCAGCCGAGTTCGGTATTGTGCAACTGTTCTGGAACTGGAGAGCCAAATAGATAGTCGGCTCTATTGCCTTCACGATGGGCCAAGGCATAGGAAAAATAAAGCTGTTGGTGCTTAGTTAGCTGATGAACAAATCCAAATTTCGGATTGAAAAACAGCAAATTGTCTTCGAAATCAACAGGCAGATTACCTTCATCGGTGCCATTGCCTGAGTAACGCACCACGCGCATTTGGAGGTCGGCAAAAAGTGTCCAATTCTTTGCCAAATCATACTCCCATTTGACAAATGCATTCGCATCCGTTTTGTTGGAGCGATTGAAATAGAATCGGTCGCGAATTTCAGAGGTGGCGGCATAACGCATCCATTGAAGATCACCAAAATGATCGCCTTCATAGAAGTGTATTCCCGTGCCAACTACCCATCTACTTGCTTGATGATTGATCCTTAGCTGCACAATGCCGCCATAGAAGTGATTGTCTAACCACAGTCTGCGAATGAGATCTGATTGTGCAATGGTGTCATTCGCCACTACAATAGACGGTAGACCATAGTAGGAGAGATCCTCATTCTGACGGTATTGCTCATAATAGCCTGACCCTCTGGTATAATGCAAGGCAGCAGTGAGACTCATTTTTTTTGAGAGCTGCAACCCATAATGCAATTGATAGTGATCTTGACCGTAGTTATCTACTTCATTGTCGTAGTAATCTACAATCGAAAAGTTGGAATCGTACAGAGCGCCAGCATAGTTGAGGGTGGGCTGTTGATGAAAGCTCATGGAATCAATGCCATACCAAGCTTGGTAAGTTTGTTCCCTTCCACCAAAGACTACCAATTGAAGATTTTGCTTTTGGCCTTGCCATCCGGCCTGAAGAAAATAGCCCTGAAGATCACTGCTGGCCCGATCAATATAGCCATCAGATTGAACATCTGAGAGCCTCAAGTCCAAACTCAAGCCATTCTTCAGTAAACCAGTAGATGCCGTTAGGGTTTGCCTCCTCGTTTGGAAACTCCCCAATCCTAGTTTGTAAGCCGCCTGCGCCGACAAATTGTTCCCTAGGCTGGTCATGTTGACGGAAGCCCCGAAGGCTCCGGCGCCATTGGTGGAAGTTCCCACTCCACGTTGAATTTGAACACTTTGAATGCTGGAAACCAAATCGGGTGTATTCACCCAAAAAACGCCTTGAGATTCAGCGTCATTCATGGGTATTCCATTCATGGTAATGTTGATTCGAGTAGCATCACTTCCACGTATGCGCATTCCGGTATATCCAACTCCGGCTCCTGCATCAGAAGTGACCACCATCCCGGGCGTTTGAGACAGTACCATTGGCAAATCTTTGCCACTGTCGAAGCGATGAAGGAAGGTAGAATCGATATTCTGAAAGCTCGTAGGTGTTGTGCTACTCGCTCGTAAACCCAGCGCTTGGGCTTCCATTAAAAGTTGGGGCAGCGAATCATTTGGATTCGGTTCATTGGTCTGGGCTTGCACCGTGAGTGCAAACGCCAAACACAGGCCCATGAGAGAAACTGTCTTCATGATAAGTAGCTTATCACGAATAACAGGGGTTATTATTCGCCTGTGTGTAATTATTTCCCTTGGCAGCATTACCTGCCCAGGTTCATCGGGTATAATCTCAGCACCGCGCAAGCGGGCACCCCTTGAGACGAAGCAAAACTAAGGCGCTTTGGCAATATTCCAAGCATCCAGTGTATCAAGAGCAGATTGCAGGCGATTAGAGTGAAGACCGTTGACAATACTATAGGGTAGATGATACTTTGTTAACCAATTGATATATAGCGAATAAATTTGCTCTCTTTCATGTGGGTGTTCTCGGAGGGGGTCTTGTTCCCAAGGTATATCGGGTGCACAAAGCAGATATAAATCAGGCTGAAAAGCACGGCTCCATTGAAGAATTTTATCATCTACCTGCCCATATTTAAACGCACTCCAAATAGCGATGGTCAACCAATCGGTATCGCAGATCATCCAGGAAACCTCCTCTTGAACAGCTTGGAAAATGCTCTTCATTTGCTGTTCTGCGATCAACAATAAGTCGTTGCGTTGATAGTCGGGTCCATTTTCCTGCAAATACGTCCTGGCAATTTCAGGTACCCAAGTGCATTGATAGTGGGCGGAAAGTTCTTGGCACAAGGCGGTTTTTCCTGTTGACTCAGGACCGGTAACTACTATGATTCTACTGTTCCCCAAGACAAATAGGCATTAATCGCTAATAGGGTGTAGGCCAAGTACAATACGACGGAAGGAAACATTTTTCGCTGGCCATAAAGATAGATGGAGGCCAAATCGATTACAATCCAATACAGCCAATTGGCGCGAACGTACTGCACCATAAGTACCGTGGCCAAAATGCTAAATACAGTGGTAAAGGAATCGAGGTAGGGGGTGTGGGCCATTGAGAACCTATTCAGAATCCATCCCAAAGAGAGGGTGAGAAAAACGCCTGAGGCTATCCAAATCAGGTGTTGATGCAATGGAATGGGTTCAGCGATCGACAAGTTTGCAGTTTCCCCCCAATTGATCCAACCGAGAATGGCAGCGCCGAAATAGAAAAGATGCAGGGCAGTTTCGGCAAACAGCTTTCGTCGGAAGACCAAGAAAACGTAAATAACAGAGGCTAGGCCGCCAAAGAACCAGCTCCAGCGGTAGCCTTCGGCCAGAAAAAACGTAAAACACAAACTGCTTACAACCGCAAGCCATTCAGCCAGCAGAGATCGATGGAACAAGTTTTCAATGCGCATTGAGCAGATCGCCCATCAGCCATTTGGTTACAAAAACGCTTTGTCCATAAAGCTCCCATATTCTGCTGATTTCCATTTCGTAAGCAGAAATAAGTACAGAGAGTTCACCTGATATTCGCGTGCTGCTGCTATTGACTTCCAATTGGAGAGCTTCATAGGTTTGCATGCGATCGATAAATGCTTGAATAATGGTCAAGTAATTGTTATTCAACGGATACAGGCTCACTTCCAAGGTAGCCCTCATTTGACCAGAGCGGCTTTGAGTTCAGTAGCCAAGCCAGGTTCAGATTCCAATGCATTTCCTACTACCACTACATCAGCGCCGGCGCGTGCTACAATGGCGGCTTGTTTGGGATTTCGAATACCACCGCCTACAATGATGGGCAATGAACAATTTTCTCGCACTGCTTGGATCATTTCGGCAGAAACCACTTGATCAGCTCCGCTGCCAGCATCTAAATAGATGTAACGAAGTCCAAGCATTTCTCCCGCCATGGCCGTGCAAGCCGCAATTTCTGGTTTGTTGGCAGGGATGGGTAGGGTATGGCTGATATAGGTTGCGGTAGTCGGACGACCTCCATCAATGAGCATGTAGCCTACAGGAAGCACCTCAAGGCCAATTTGTTTGATTCGAGGAGCAGCTACTACATGTTGACCAATCAACAAATCTGGATTTCTACCTGATATCAGGCTGAGCAATAACAGCCCATCTGCTTTGGCACTTAATTGAACGGCACTTCCAGGAAATAACACACAGGGAGTAGCAATGCGCGCCTTCAGATAATCAATTGTTTGGTCGAGTGCATCAGCTGTCAGCAGACTCCCGCCAATGAAATACAAGTCGGCGAGATTGGCTGTTTCCCGAAGCAAACCATCTAGGTGAGAAGGCTTGGCTTTATCTGGATCAACAAGTACTGAAAGCAGCGTTTTTCCGCTTTCGCGTGCGCTTGTAATTAATCCTGAAATGCTGGCTTGTTGAACGTTCATAACCGAATGGCAAACCTAATTTTTTTAGACGGTATTTAACCTATACAGCAGTTGATTCAATGCACCAGCACATCAAAGTATGCTCACCGCGAATGTGAAATAAATCTCCTTGGAGAATTTCGGAGCCGTTGTTGACCCTTGCACCCAGCGATCCATTCGAACGCTCAAAAATCCGGATATCCTCCATAAAATCAAGTTCTTTTCGGCCATACATCTTATAAGCGGCTTCTTTGGCCACCCATAAGAAAAGATCGCTAAAATGCTGGGCCACAACTTCTTCTTCTGTATGCACAAACTTATGTCGAACCTTAGCCACTTGCCGATCTAAGCGCTCTACGTCAATGCCCACTGGTTTTTCCAATGAAATCACGGCAGCGCCGTAGTCGTGGTTATGACTGAGTGAAACAAATCCACCTGGTATTTCAGGCTTACCTTTTTCAGAATAAGAAAGTTGAACGGGAGATTCGCCCAGAGCAGCAAAGGCTGCGCGTGCGCTCAAAAACTCCATCTTTTTTAAAGGATGGCGAATACCTGCTAAGCGCTCTTGGTCACGAGGAGATAGGCTGGAAGCCAGGGTTGAAAAATCATCTTCACTGGGCGAATTGTTCTTCCAAATGGCAATTCGGGTGGTGAGAGAGGGCTGAAGAAAAAGATAGAATGGCATATTCTGATGGGAATGAACGCTGAGGCGCTTAAGATGTTAGTTTTGCAACGATTTAAACATGACCAACATGGAGTCTACTACGAGCTATTTGCCGTACAAAGTAAAGGATATCTCACTGGCAGAGTGGGGTAGAAGAGAAATTGAATTGGCCGAAGCAGAGATGCCAGGCTTGATGGCCCTAAGAGAAGAATATGGACAATCGAAGCCGCTAAAAGGCGCTCGTGTTGCGGGCTGTTTGCATATGACCATTCAAACGGCGGTGTTAATTGAAACTCTGGTAGAGTTGGGGGCAGAGGTGACTTGGTCTTCCTGTAACATATTCTCTACCCAAGACCATGCGGCCGCAGCCATTGCCGCTGCGGGAATTCCCGTATATGCATGGAAGGGAATGAATGAGGAAGAGTTCAATTGGTGTATCGAACAAACCTTGTTTTTTGGTGAAGATCGCAGACCCCTGAACATGATTCTCGACGATGGCGGAGATCTCACCAATATGGTTTTCGATCATTATCCAGAATTGATTGAGGGAATACGCGGCCTCAGCGAAGAAACTACCACTGGCGTACATCGTTTGTATGAGCGCATGCGCAAGGGCACTCTTCCGATGCCTGCCATCAATGTGAATGATTCTGTGACCAAGTCGAAGTTCGACAATAAGTACGGTTGTAAAGAGTCTGCAGTAGATGCTATTCGCAGAGCAACAGACGTTATGATTGCCGGAAAGGTGGCCGTTGTTTGCGGATATGGTGATGTTGGAAAAGGTACAGCTGCTTCTTTGCGTGGAGCTGGTGCAAGGGTAATTGTTACCGAGATCGATCCCATTTGTGCGCTCCAAGCGGCCATGGATGGCTACGCCGTGAAGCGTTTAGACTCAGTGGTGGGTGAAGTGGATATTGTGGTGACAGCTACCGGTAACAAAGACATTGTAAGCGGTGAGCATTTCAAGAAGATGAAAGACAAAACCATCGTTTGCAACATCGGTCACTTCGACAATGAAATTGATGTGGCTTGGTTGAATAAGAACTACGGTCATACCAAGGTGGTGATCAAGCCGCAAGTAGACAAGTATACCGTTGATGGCAATGATATTCTACTCTTAGCCGAAGGCCGCTTGGTCAATCTAGGTTGTGCTACGGGCCATCCCAGTTTTGTGATGTCTAACAGCTTCACCAACCAGACCATGGCCCAGATTGAGCTTTGGATGAACTACCAGAATTATGAAAACAAGGTCTACACCCTGCCAAAGCACCTCGATGAGAAAGTAGCGAAATTGCACTTGGCTAAGATTGGAGTAGAATTGGAAACGCTTCGTCCAGACCAAGCTGAGTACATTGGGGTAACTGTAGAAGGTCCTTACAAATCAGAGCAATACCGCTATTAATTTCAATAGCGCAGTGTATTCAAGGCGGCTTCGGCCGCCTTTTTTATGCATTATCAATGCTCAGCTGCTTTTTAATTCTGGATGTAGATCACCCCAGCAGTAAAGGTGGTGCTGTATTGTTTCAGCAATCCGTTTTGTTGTGCTTCTGGAAAGCCATTCAATAAATACCATTGGCTGCTATCGCAGGGACAAACGAGATAAAAATCATCCACCACATTGAGACGGCCACAAGTGGAACTATAATGTCTTGGGCATGCGCGGTCATAGGTCACAAAGTCGTCGAAGTTGCCGGTGAAAGCCCTTCTGTAAACCACCAAGCCGCTGTAACCTCCGGGGTGATAAACCCATCCGCCTTGCGCGGTCAATGGGAAATTACTCGGCTCAGCCAAAGTGAGCGATTCATTCACGGCCACATTGGGAATACTGGTGTCAACCGTTTTTTTACAAGAAAAAAACAGCAGCACCAAACCAAGCAAGCGTACCAATCGTAACATTTGTTAGAACATTGTTAAAAGTGAAGGGTTGAAAGCCCTTGTGAACAAGCCTACAACCGTTCACTTTGCAAAGAACAACACAAAAAAAGAGGTCGAAGTATAAACTTGATGAGAGAAATCCCATCAAGACTGAGTAAGCAGCGCTTCTCTGTTTATATTAGCCCTCCGTTAAAAATTTGAGAAAATTTAAAACACCGCCTATGGTCAAGAGGCTACTCACCGCCTTCCTCGCTTTGGCCTTCATTGGTCTGAACGCTCAGACCCGACCTGGATCATTGAGGGGTAAAGTCACTGAAAAGAAGACCGGGGAAACCCTGCCTTTCGCTTCTATCGTGGTGAAAGAAGGGGAAACAGTTATCGGTTCTGCCCAGACAGACTTTGATGGAGAGTACAACATCAACCCGCTGAATCCGGGTAAATATGATGTGTATTGTTACTTCCAAGGGTTTGCAGACTTCGTTTCACGGGGCGTGCAAATAGACCCTGACCGTCCGTTGGTCTTCAATATTAAAATGGAGGAAGCCACCGAAATGCTTCAAGAAGTGGAGGTGGTTTATGAATCCAAACTGATTGACGGAACCAAGGGTACCCAAGTAACGGTGACCAGCGAAGACATTGTGAACATGGCTACCCGTGACATCACAGGCATTGCAGCCCAAACGGCTGGGGTGTTCCAAGCAGATGAAGGACAGGCTACCTTTATTAGAGGTGCTCGCGACAATACCACCGTCTATTTCATTGACGGGGTAAAAGTGCGCGGTTCGGTAAACCTGCCGCAAGCAGCCATCGCATCTACTACAGTAATTACCGGTGGTCTTCCGGCCCAATACGGTGATGCCACTGGTGGGGTAATTTCCACCACTACCAGAGGTCCTTCTCCAGAGTATTTCGGCTCAGTGGAATACCTCACTTCTTTCTTATTTGACGACTACAACTACCATCTGCTTGGTTTAACTGGTGGTGGTCCGCTTTGGAAGAAAGACAATCAAGTAAAAGCTGGTTTTCTTATCGCTGGGGAATTCCAAATTCAGGATGATGGCCGTCCGTTTGCCGTTCCAGTTTATAAGATCAAAGACGATGTTTTGGCAGATCTTCAAGCCAATCCCGTTCGTCCGGCCATCGCAGGTATCGGAGTGTTGAACCGCGCAGAATTTGTGACGGCCGATGATTTTGAAACCCAGCAGGCCAGAGTAAATGCACGCAACTGGGCGGTTCGCTTGAATGGTAATTTGAACTTCCGCACCAGTGAAACAACCAACTTGGCCATCGGCGGACGTTTCAATAGAAGCGAAGGAACCAATGTGAGCTTCTTCCACTCTTTGTTTAACTACGACAACTACGGGGAGTTTAAGAACCAAGACTGGACCACCTTTGTGCGGTTCCAACAGCGTTTTGGTGGCAATTCTGGTGAAGACAAAGAGAACAGCTCGCTGATCACAAATGCTTTCTATAGCATTCAGCTCGACTATACCCGCAACAATCGTTTGAACCAAGACTCGCGTTTTGGCGACAACTTCTTCGCCTATGGTCACGTAGGGCGCTTTACTACCTATCAGACGCGCCTGTATGGCTATGGTCAGGATACAGCTTCCGGTTTAACCGGCTGGCGCCACTTGCTGTACCTAGACACAGCGGTCACTTTTGATCCTTCTACCTACAACCCGGTATTGGCCAATTACACCAGTTCTTTCTACAACTTCTTAGATGAAGGAAGTATTCAGGGCTCCAGTGCGAGTCGCGATTTCCTTCGCCAGGGCAATGCCTTGGTCAATGGAGACAATCCGGCCAGTGTGTACAATGGTTTGTGGGGTAACGTAGGCGCCATCACTTCTGGTTACAATGAGTACCAAGGTTCTCAGTTTCGTGTGACTGCTTCGTCTTCATTCAACATCAAAGACCATGAAATCATCTTGGGATTTGAATATGAACAACGAATCGACCGATCTTTTGCCATCGGACCACAAGGTCTTTGGGGACAGATGTTCCTCTTGCAAAACGACCATATCCGCGAATTGGATTTCGGCAACCCGATGCCCGTGTATGATGAGTTTGGCGTTTTCCAAGACACGATTAACTATCCCAGATTGTTCGATGCTACCAAGCCGCGTACCTTCGATCGCAACGTTCGTGTGAAGCTCGGCCTTGATCCCAATGGCTTAGATTGGTTGGATATCAACAGCTATGACCCTGAGTTCTTCTCACTCGATATGTTCTCTGCTGATGAGTTAATCAACTTGGGTGGAACACAGTACGTTTCTTATTACGGTTACGACTACAAAGGCAATTTGTTGAGCAATCGACCTTCTTTGAATGATTTCTTCACCAAGCGGGACGAAAACGGAAACCTCACCAGAGAAATTGCGCCATTTGAGCCGATCTACATCGCTGGTTACATCCAAGATCAGTTCACATTTGACGACCTCTTCTTCCGTGTGGGATTGCGTGTAGATCGCTATGATGCCAACCAACCGGTATTGAAAGATCCGTATGTAATCTATCCTACCCGTACAGTAGGCGATCTGGGCGGCACACCCTTGGCCGGAGCAGAGATTCCCAACAATATTGGCAACGATTACGTAGTGTATGTCAATGACCTGAACAATCCATCTGAAATAGTAGGTTTCCGCAGTGGAACCAACTGGTTCAACCCTGATGGAAGTCCACAGCCCAACCCCAAGCGTATTGCTGATGCATCTGGAGGTATTCAACCCTATCTCTTCAATCCAGACAACAACGACCAAGTGTTGTCAGCAGAGAGCTTTGTTGACTACGAGCCCCAGATCAACGTAATGCCTCGTGTGAGCTTCAACTTCCCCATTTCTGATGAAGCCTTGTTCATCGCTCACTATGATGTATTGGTTCAGCGCCCTGACGCCGGTTTGTCTCGCCTCGATCTGCTAGAGTATATGCAGCTGCAGGTGCAGAACAACAGTGGCATCTTCAACAACCCCAACTTGCTTCCACAAAAGACTACGGAATATGAATTGGGCTTCCAACAAGCACTTACAGAGCGTTCAAGTTTGACCATTTCTGCTTTCTATCGTGAAATGCGCGACATGTTGCAAACGGTTTCATTGAACGAAGCCTATCCAATTACCTATGTGACGTACGGCAACCAAGACTTCGGTACGGTGAAGGGATTGACTTTGACCTACGAAATGCGCAGAACCAATAATCTGCAATTGCGCGCCAACTACACCTTGCAGTTTGCAGCTGGTTCTGGTTCTGGTCCAAACTCCGGGGTGAACATCGCCCGTTCAGGTCAGCCCAACTTGCGCTATATCTTGCCACTTGACTACGATTCTCGTCACGTATTGGTCATGAACTTTGACTACCGTTATGGCCGTGGACGCAGCTACAATGGTCCCGTTTGGTGGAATACCAACATATTTGAAGGCACAGGATTGAATATGGTTGTCAACACCTTCTCAGGTACGCCTTATTCTCGCCGGGTACAAGCCTATCCGTTAACTGCCAGTTCAAATAGCGTTCAGTTGGATGGCCAAGTGAATGGCTCACGTTTGCCTTGGCAGTTCCGTATCGACCTGCGTTTGAACAAGCAGTTTGACGTGAAATATGGCAAAGACAAGAAGAAGTCTTTGGGAATGGATGCCTACATCCAGGTGCAGAACTTGCTTGACACGCGCAACGTTCTCAACGTGTATCCGTACACCGGAAGTGCAGAAGACGACGGTTACTTAACTTCTGCTCAAGCGCAGAACGTAATAGCCTCTCAAGTGAGCTCTCAGTCGTTCATCGACTTGTATAACGTGGCCATGGTGAACCCATTCAATTTCAGCCTGCCACGTCGTATCCGCCTTGGTCTAATTGTCAATTTCTGATTTTACGAAACACAAAACACGAAGAATGAAAAAAGCGATTCTCTTAAGTCTGAGTCTGTTCCTGATCATCGGACAGATGCTCGCCAAAGAGCCTCCGTATAACGGTCCTTCGGGTAAGACTTCCTCCAGTCTTAAAACCATGGAAGAGCTCTGTACTCCGGCTACAGCCCAAAGTGATTTGAGCATTAATAACGTGCGTGCCACCATTCTTGCAGGAGGGGATATGTGGTGGGATTTGAACCAAGCACGCTATGAAGTGCCCAAAGGAGAGAACAAGCACTCTATGTTTGCCGGCGCACTCTGGCTGGGTGGCGTAGACGAAGGTAACCAGTTGAAATTGGCCGCAATGACTTATCGTCAGCGTGGAAATGATTACTGGACTGGCCCTTTGAGCAATGATGGAACGGCTTCAGTGAGTAAAGACATTTGCGATCGTTATGATCGTCACTGGTTCCTCTATCGCGAAGAAGTAGAAATTCACCGCGCTTGGCTAGAGTGTAAAGACAATCCGGATTGTGATGAAGCTACTGCCTTCCCAGGTTATTCTATTCCTCAACGAATATTGGAATGGCCAGGCAATGGTGCAGAAGCTGAGTTGCCTTACCAATTGGCTCCTTTCATTGACCGTGATGGTGACTTGGTTTACGATCCTACCGTGGATTACCCTGCTTACGACCTCGATAAGAATTTTGACTGTACCAAAAAGGAAGTTGACCTTGTTTACGGTGACGAAACCATTTGGTGGGTTTACAATGATCGCGGAAACGTACATACCGAAACCCAAGCGGGTGCCCTAGGCTTTGAGATTCGTGCGCAAGCTTTTGCCTTCAGCACGAACGATGAGATCAACAACATGACCTTCAACAACTATCGGATTATCAATAAGTCTACCTTCCGATTGACCAATACTTACTTCAGCACATGGTTTGATCCGGATTTGGGTAATGCTATTGATGACATCATTGGCTGTGATATTCCAAGAGGATTGGGATACTGCTACAATGCGGATGCGGATGATGATGGAGCCTTCGGATATGGAACCAATCCTCCTGCTGTAGGCTTCGACTTCTTCCAAGGACCTTTTGCTGATTATTTTGATGGGCGCGACAATGATCGTGACGGATGTATCGATGGAGTGAGAGATCCAGTCACTGGATTGTGCCGTCCTGAGAACCCAGTAACTGGATTGAACGAACGGATCATCATGTCGGGCTTCATGTATTACAACAATGGAGGCACCACCAACATTGAGCAGACTTCCGATCCTGATAATGCTGCGGAATTCTATAACTATATGCGCAGCTTGTGGAAGAACGGTAACAACTTGGTGGTTGAAACCCCTTCAGGGCCTTTCAATACCGGAAATGGCGATGGCTTTACTTCTGATGGAACTGGCCAGAAAACGCTTTTTGCCTATCCAGGTACTACTTTCGATACCACAGGAATTACTCCGCCCACTTCACCTTCGAACTGGTACGAAAGTCCAGCCAACTTAGCAGACAAGCGGGGTTTGCACTCTGCAGGTCCATTCTCACTGGCACCAGGCGCATTGAACTTCATCACTACTGGTGTGGTTTGGGCACGCGATTTCAATAACTCAGATCCATTTGCTTCAGTAGACAAAGTGATTATTGCCGATGACAAGGCCCAGAATCTCTTTGACAATTGCTTCCAAGTATTGGATGGTCCTACCGCTCCTAATGTGAAAATCATCGAGCTCGATAGAGAGTTGATCATCACCTTAACCAACCCATCTACTAGTAACAACTATCAGTTGGGTTATATGGAGTTTGATCCCACTATTCCTCCCGCGAACCTCGATCCAAACAATGGTGGCGCACCCTTCCAAAGCAAGGAAGACTCCCTCCGCTATTACAACTATGTTTTCGAGGGGTACCAAATCTTCCAATTGGCTGGGCCCAATGCGACCGTAGCAGATATCTACGATCCTACCTTGAGTCGATTGGTAGCACAGTGTGATATGCGCAATGGAATCACCAAAGTGATCAACTTCACCCGCGATGATGAATTGGAGGCTGATATTCCTCAATTGATGACATTGGAGTACAACAACCAAGGCGTACAACATTCGTTTAGGGTGATTGAAGATGCTTTTGCTCAAGGCGATCGCCGCTTGGTGAATAACAAAGAGTACTACTTCACCGTAGTGGCCTATGCCCACAATTCCTACTCAGAGTTTGCACAAGCTCCAGATGGTACAGAGCAGAAAGTGCCTTACTTGGCTGGTCGTTTAAATAACCTAGAGTATTTAGCCATTCCTCACTTGCCAGATCCTGAGCAAAACGGATTGGTGCTGAATTCACAGTATGGCGATGGCGTAGATGTGCGCAGAATTGCCGGAATGGGCAACTCAGGTAGATTTATTGATATAGTGGATGCCGACATGGAGCGCATTGTTACAGACTATCGTCTAGACGAATACACCTACGTACGGGGTGCGGCGCCGATTGATTTGAAAGTGGTTGATCCGAAGAGCGTTCCTTCAGGTGACTACGTGATCGAGTTTGACACCATTGGTGCCAATGCAAGATGGACCATCTACGACAAAAACCTAGGAGTCATTGTGGCAGAGTCTGATACTACGCTTGCTGTGAAAGCAGAACAAGTGATTCCAGCATTGGGTATGTCAATCACGGTTGAAGATGTTCTACGTCCTGGTAATGATGAGAATGGTGACCGCGACAACGGGGTGATCGGAGCAGAAATTATTTTCAGCGATCCTCAGAACGATTGGTTGACATTTATACCAGATGGAGAAGGGTATAATCCGTTCAATTGGTTGTTAGCTGGTCCTAACAATGTCCCAACAGCAGAACCTGCCGAGACTTACACAGATTACTCTGGAGACCCATTGAACTTTTTCGGGAACATTGCCAATGGTACTTGGGGCCCCTACGCTTATGCCAGTTTCTTGTATCGCAGTTTTTCAGGATTCACCATCGGTTATGGTCCGGCACAATCATACAACGAAAGCCAACAAAACCGTCCGAATATTGGCGATATCCACAGCGTAGATGTAGTCATCACCAGCGATAAGAGCAAGTGGACTCGTGTGCCTGTATTTGAGATGGGAGAAGACGCAGGTCTAACCCAAGGCAATGTGGAGAAATGGAGGTTGCGCGCTGGAACCAGCTATGAGTTGGTGAATGGGCAGATGGTTCAAGATACCAGTTTGCCAGAAGGTTGGAGTTACTTCCCGGGCTATGCTGTTGACGTAGAAACCGGTGAGCGACTTTGCATGGCCTTCGGTGAAAACTCATGGTTGGTAAGTGAGAATGGTGCGGATATGTTGTGGAATCCTTCTTCAACTGTCATCCAGAATCCTGCGAACTCGATCAACAACGGTATTGTGATGGGCGGATTGCACAACATCTACGTTTTTGCTCCGCGTTTGCGACAAGGTTTACAACAACGAGACATCGTTTATCGTGGATCTGACATTGATGATTTCCCATTAAAGGATCTACTCGACCGCTGGATTGTACCAGATCGTGTAGCATTCAACCGCTCGTTGATGTGGGTGAGCGTTCCTTTAAAGTCTTTTGATTTTGATTGGGTAGACCCTTACACCAATATGCCTTCTGATGTTCGCGTGAAACTGCGCATGGATCGTCCTTTTGAGCGCTTTATCACTGATTCAGCATACAGCGGATTCCCGCGCTATGAGTTTAGCACGGATGAAATTGCGGCCAAGTCGAACGATTTCAGAACAGCTGAAAATGCCTTGGATCTCATTCGCGTAGTGCCGAACCCTTATTACGGTTCATCTTACTACGAAGATTCACAGCTTGACAACATCGTCAAGATTACCAATCTTCCACAGCGCTGTGTGATCACCATCTATGGAGTCAATGGCACCCAGGTGCGTCAAATTCGCAAAGACAATTCACTCACCTTTGTAGAGTGGGATCTTCGAAACGACTACAGTGTGCCTATTTCAAGTGGGGTATACATCATCCATATAGACGCCGGAGATATTGGAGAGAAAGTGGTGAAGTGGTTCGGAACCCTGCGCCCGGTAGACTTGAACTCGTTCTAATCATTTGAAGAAGCTGAACTAGGGCTAATGAAAAACGTAAGACTGAAGACCTGGGCCTTGTTGCTGGCTGCCACGGGAGCACTATACGGAGGAAATCCCCAACGTGTAGGATCAGCAGCTGCATTTGAACTATTGATCAACCCATGGGCAAGAAGCGCAGGTTGGGGAGGTGTGAACATCTCCTCAGTGAGAGGGGTAGAAAGTACCTATCTCAATGTGGCTGGATTGGCATTCACCAATAAAACAGAGGTCACCTTTGCCAATACCCAATGGTTGATGGGATCAGGAATCAACATCAATTCGGTGGGGTTGAGCCAACGGGTGTCTGAAGGTGGGGTGCTTGGGCTCTCTCTGGTTTCCTTTGACTATGGCGAATGGGAGATTACTACTGTAGAATCTCCAGAAGGTGGAATTGGAACAATTTCTCCATCGGCTATAACCTTGGGAATTTCCTACGCTCAGAAGTTTACCAACACGATCTATGGCGGAGTTACCATCAAGGTCTTCAACCAATCGATCAACAACCTCTCTGGTACAGCAGTAATGGCTGACGCGGGTGTACAGTACGTAACAGGAGAGGATGACCAAATCAAATTTGGTATCACCCTTCGCAACGTGGGTTCAAGCTTGCAGTTTGAAGGAGATGGTAATGCCATTACACTTCCAGTGCCTCAAGGCAATTTCAGTCAGAGCTATGAGCAGCGCTCAGCATCTTTTGAAATGCCTTCTCAATTGAGCCTAGGTGCATCTTATGATTTCTTGTTTGAGGATGATGAATGGAGAATCACACCGGCCATGAGCTTCCAATCCAACTCATTCGAGAAAGATAGCTATACCGGTGGTGCTGAATTCGGATGGAAGCAATATTTGATGGTTCGTGGAGCTTATACCGTTTTCGATAACCGAAACGATGGGGTCAACACCTCGGCGATCACCGGATTGAGCGCAGGTTTGACCTTTAGAGCGCCCTTGTCAAAAGGTTCTAAGAGCTTTTTTGCCTTGGATTACGCCTACCGCGACACCAATCCATTCGACGGAATTCACACCATCTCCGTTCAGTTCGACCTGTAAATCCCAATCAGAGGAGTAGGGCTTCTGCCTTCTCACTATATTTGCAAGAGAAAGGGACCTTCATGGGTCTCTTTCTTTTGTTAGTACCTACAGCATTATGAGCAATACATCTTACTATACTGAGGAAGGCCTCAAGAAACTCAAAGATGAGTTGAAACAACTGCGCGATGTGGAGAGACCCAATATCTCTAGGCAAATAGCAGAGGCACGCGACAAAGGAGATTTGTCTGAAAATGCAGAATACGATGCAGCCAAAGAAGCCCAAGGCTTGTTGGAGATGCGAATTGCCAAATTAGAAGATCTGGTAGCCAATGCACGCTTGCTAGATTCTTCACGTGTAGATACGTCCA
>CAZDPF010000005.1:28389-40446 GCA_964507215.1 uncultured Chryseobacterium sp.
GAAGATCTGGTAGCCAATGCACGCTTGCTAGATTCTTCACGTGTAGATACGTCCAAAGTAATGGTGCTCTCTACCGTGAAATTGAAGAATCAAGCCAATGGTATGGAAATGCAGTACACTTTGGTATCAGAATCAGAAGCTGATCTTAAAGCAGGTAAAATCTCGGTAGGATCTCCAATTGGAAAAGGACTTTTGGGAAAGAAAGTAGGAGAGGTAGCTGAAATTCAAGTACCCAACGGTTTAATGAAATTGGAGGTGTTGAATATCTCTATGTAATGGCCTCCATATTTACCAAGATCATAAAAAGAGAAATTCCGGCCTACATAGTAGCTGAGGATGAGCAAAACATTGCCTTCTTAGATATCAGACCATTGCAAAAAGGTCATACGTTGGTAGTCCCTAAGGTGGAAGTAGATCACCTCTTTGACCTGGCCGAAGAAGACCATCGTGCATTGTGGTCATTTGCAAGAAAAATCGGAAGGGCTATTCAACAAACCATGCCTGGTGAAAGAGTGGCATCGGTTGTCTTAGGCATGGAAGTGCCTCATGCCCACATTCATTTGATTCCTATTTATCGCGAGTCAGATATTCGATTCGACCAGAAACCATTGGAATTTTCCTCCGTGCAGATGGAGGAAATCGCAGCTGAAATTCGTGCGGCTGTAGAAGAATAACCAGCTTAAGCCTTTCGATCAGGATTTTGATCGAGAAATGAACGCCAATCGCCCTTTTTTCCCCTGCTGCTAGTTTGAATCATCTTGGTCTTGTTCATGTTCAGTGCAGCTTGTTGACGGGCATCTGCAATAGGCCCGAGTTGCAGAAAATGGCAGAAGGCAGCAGCTAATGCATCTGTAGCGTCAAGAGCCAGTTGCTTTTCTCCATCAATCTGAAGCAATCGAAACAACATCTCAGCCACCTGCTCTTTGCTGGCTTGTCCGCGACCGGTAATGCTCTGTTTGATCTTTCTTGGCGCATATTCAAACACGTCTAAGCCTTTGCTTAGGCTAGCGGCCATAACAACTCCTTGTGCACGCCCTAGCTTGAGCATAGACTGTACGTTTTTTCCAAAAAAAGGCGACTCAATCGAAATCACAGAAGGGGTATAGGTGGCAATAAGTGAATAGGTGGCATTCAAAATTTCCCCAAGTCGAACAACAGCGTCTTCTTTGGCACTGAACTTACGAATACCATGATCAACGTACTTGATCTGCTGAAGCTGAACTTCAATGATCCCGAAACCCATAATGTTGGTGCCAGGATCAATACCCAAAATTCGAAGTGGTTCCATTAGCGAGCAAATTAGGCTAATTTCCCGCCATGACTTGGGTTTTGTTCGCGATTGTCCCGCTTATCATTTACGCTTACTGGGCGATGAAGGCTTTAAATGTCCTTCGCCAACAAGCGCATACCCATTCAAATGGCTGGCGGCACAAAGACGAATGGCCACCATTTACCCTAATCATGGCATTCAGAAATGAAAGGGAGCATCTTTCTGTATGGGGCAAAGCTTTAGAAGAATGGCTATTGGCCTTTCCAAGTATGCAGGTGGTTTTGGTAGATGATGGTTCTACAGACGGCTCTGCCGATGCGCTCGGTCACTTGGAGAATTATTCAAACTATAGACTGTTGACAACGGTAGGTGTTGGAAAGAAGCTGGCCATACAGCGTGCAGTAGAGGAGAGCAAGGGAGAAGTACTCTTGTTCACTGATGCTGATGTACTCCCTAAAAAAGAGTGGATAGCTGCTATGCTACAGCCGTTTGCAAACAGCGCCATCCAAATGGTGCTCGGCCCAGTGGTGTATAGTAAAGCGCCCACTTTGAAGAACCGAATGATGACATTAGATTTTTTGGCTTTAATGATCAGCAGTGAGGCGGCCGTATTGCTCCAACGTCCGGTAATGGCCAACGGAGCCAATTATGCGGTGCGTAGAACAACAAGAATGAAGGCCAGCCAGAAAGACTTACAAATTGATTTGCCTTCTGGCGATGATGTATTCTTGTTGCACTACATAAGCCAAAAGCATGGACCAAACACCATTGAATTTGTTCGAGATTTCAGGGCTTGTGTAGAAACCTCGCCGCCTGATAACTGGCATGCATTTGTGAAACAGCGATTGCGTTGGGGCAGTAAAAGCAGAAGTTATCGCGATCGCGATGCCTTGGGCTTAACCCTATTGGTCTTTCTTACCAATGCATCTCTTCCCATCTTATTTCTTTTCGATTGGAAGATGGGACTCTTGGCTTGGCTTGTTAAGGCACTGCTTGATTATCCATTGCTTAGAAAGGCCGTTATTCATTTTGGTAGAGCGGATGCCCTCTCGGTCTTCTTTTTTCAATCAATTATCTACCCCATTTACATCACCCTTTTGGGGCTGGCTTCTCAACTATGGCCGGTGAAGTGGAAGAATTAATAAGTTGCTTGAAATCAGAACCACCCGGCGACTGAAATATCTGCAAGCCGAAATAAGGAGCAGCTGCCATTAAATGGTCGAATATATCAGACATCAAGCCTTCGTATTTCACCCATTCTGTGGTTTTGGAGAAGCAGTAGATTTCCAAAGGAAGTCCAATCTCCGTTGGTTGTAATTGTCTAACCATCAGTGTTTCGTTGGTATTGACCATTGGATGCCTACGGATGTACTCTGAAGCATATTCACGAAAAACACCGATGTTGGTCATATTCCGTCCGTTGATTAATTCAGAGCGGTCTATCTGCTGACTTTCATTATACGCATCTATTTCACTTTGCCTTCGCTCCAAGAAATCTCTTAGCAGTGCATACTTTTTCAATCGGGGCAATACATCCAGTGTAATAAAATGAATGGAATGCATATCAATGAGCAAGTGCCTTTTGATTCGCCTCACCCCACTGCTCGACATTCCTCGCCAGTTCTTAAAGGAGTCAGAAACAAAGGCATAGGTTGGGATAGTGGTGATTGTTTTATCCCAGTTTTTCACCTTTACTGTGGTGAGATTAATTTCAATCACGTCTCCGTCAGCTCCGTATTTCTCCATACTAATCCAGTCACCCAAGCGAACCATGTCGTTCATTGAAAGTTGAATGCTGGCCACCAAGCCGAGAATAGTATCACGAAAAATCAACAAGAGCACGGCCGTTCCTGCTCCAAATGCTCCTAAAACCGTGATCGGACTTTTCCCAATCAACTGGCTGAGAATTAGCACTGAAACAACGATGTAGTTCAGGATGGAAAACAGTTGTACGAAACTACCAACGGGTTTTCCTTCAAAGTACTCAGACCGATAGGCAATGATCTGAATGGCCTTCAATACCCTATTGACTACCAGGGCAACTACAATAAATATGTAAATCAAAACCCATTGATCAATGCGAGCAATAATCTCTGGGTAATCTTTAAGAACAAAGTCAGTAGACTCAGAAATGATTATGGCAGGAAAAATATGGGCAAGTCCGTTGAATACTTTCTTGTCGTAGAAAATATTGTCCCAGTCATTTTTTGTTTTTTCTACCACCCTGTGCACAATGCGCATGATGATGCGCCTGGCCAATGCATCGGCAATGATGCTCACAATGGCAATAATCAGTAGATCTAAGACCAAGGTTAACTGATCGGCCAGTTGATCAGAGGCGCCAAGTTTTTGGAAGCGTTCAAAAGCCCAGTGCTGCAGCTGAACAGTATTTGGCATGCTAGTAAGATTCACTATTGAGGAGCAAATGTAGGATCGAATCACAAGCTGACTTCAGCAGTACTGATCGATGAGACGTTGAAATACCCCAGACTTACCCGATCAGGGTCGCTAATACAACGGATATTTCCAATCAAGGGAGCAGGTGGTGGGTCGAAGGTGCTTCCCACTTGTGCAGTTTGCGAGACCAAGAGATTGAGGTATTCAAAATAGCGTCTGCTAATAGATGCCTGTTCAATTTTGTAGTGGGTGCCTTGGGGTTTCGGGCTTCCTGTAAAGCGAACAGCGGGCAAATCTACATTGTTAAAAGAGCGTCCGTTCCAGAACTGATCTTGATAGGTAGTTATTTGTGCCGGACCATCCATAATGGTGTCGTTTCGCCATTCGCGTAGTCGGTAGAAATCTTCTTGATCCGCCTTGTCGGTGAACATGAAGAACGGATACCAGCCATCCTCAAATGGCGGTTCATCTTCTAGATATTCAGAGAAGATACTGTCAATAGTGGCAACGGGTTTCAGTACTTCGGGTAGACTTTCCCAAATTCCACTTTCTAACAAAGCGTGATTGGCCGGAATCTCCACCCTGATTTTATACGTTCGTCCTGGAATGCCCATGTACGCCAGACGATAATAGCCTGCAGAGTCTGATTGTAGCACGCCTATTTCAATACCGTCTTCTATAAGAACTACCGTAGCATTTTCGACTCGAGGAGTTTGTTGTTGTGAGAAATAAGGTGCCGTGGTACTCAGGGTAACTCCTACGCTGTCGCTATCGGTGATGCGACCATTGATTACGATTAATGGTGGTGAAGTTGGAAGATCAAGATCAATAACATCTTCGCACCCCCAGAATAGGAGTAAGCAACTGAGTAAGCCTAGTGATTTACTTAATGTCTGCATTAGAAAGTAAAGTTGTAGGTCACAGACGGAATGAGGTTACCAAAAATGGAAAGTTGTACCGCTTCAGTTATCTGTGGGTTGAATTCATTCTGTCTGAAAAAAACCGAATAAGGATTGCGCCTTCCATAGGCATTGTACAGCCCAAAAGCCCAACTGCTTTCCCATTTTCGACCTTCTTTTTTCTTTGGGGTATAGTTGGCACTCAGGTCGAGACGGTGATAATGGGGAGTTCTGGCACCGTTACGGTTGTTGTAAACCGGATAAGTAATGCCTGTTTCATATTCTGCTCGAGCCGACGGATAGGTAATCGGTCGCCCTGTTTGGAAAACCCAGACCAGTCCCAGATCCCATTTTTTACTGAGGGTATAAGTGGCTACTACGCTGATATCATGGGTCTTGTCGTAGTTCGCTGGATACCACTCGCCATTATTGATTTGTTCACCTGGGTAGGGGCCATCTACCAAACGTTCTGTTCGAGACCATGTATAGCTGATCCAGCCAGTGAGCGCTCCTGAGTTTTTCCTCATCAGCACTTCTAGTCCATAGGCCCTTCCTTCACCAGAGATGAGCTCCGTTTCAATTTTGTCGTTGAAAATGAGGTCTGCACCATCTTTATAATCTACGATGTTGCGCATGGACTTGTAGTAGGTTTCAACCGAAAAATCGTATTTGCTCCCCCAGAGATCCAAATTCAAGAAATAGCCAATTGAGATTTGATCAGCGGTAGCAGGTTCAATGTAGGGGCCGCTGGGTCGCCAAATGTCGATAGGGGTGGTGGCAGTAGTATTGGAAATCAAATGAATATACTGGCGCATTCGGTTGTACCCCAATTTTATAGATTGCTCTTCTGAGAGCAGATAGGTCATTGCAAAGCGCGGTTCAAGGCCATTGGCATCAAAGAAGGAAGCGATGCTTTCGCCCTGTGAAAATGAGGTTTGGCCAATCACGGTAGTGTCTTCCAAAGAACTTCCCGCAGCATAATTGTAGATGTCTCCAGGGCCCATCTGAACGAAACCGCTATACCTCAAACCATAGTCTATACTCAAGCGATTGTTGAATTTTTGACGAAACTGTAAGTATGCAGCGGGCTCAGTGGCATACAGCCGATCGAGCCGATTTTGAATAGATCCCGTAATTACCGCAGGATCAAAAGTGTACCATGTGTTGGTAATGCCAAAGTCAATGGTTAAGTCTGGACTTTGATACCAATTGAAAGCGGCAGTGGTAAGATAGTTCTGGATACGCGATTCCCAATTGAAGGTAAATTCCTGATTATCCGGCGTGCCTAGATTATAGACATAATCGCTGTAGACCAGCGTGAAATTGGCAAACAAGGCCTCACTTAAAATGCTATTCCAACGCAGGGTAACGGTGCCGTTTCCCCAATCAAAATTGAAGGCATCTCGAATGCCAAATACGTCTCTTCCGTAATAACCCGAGATGAAAAGGGTGTTCTTTTCGTTGATGCGATAATTCATTTTCCCATTCAAATCGTAGAAATACAGAATGTTTTGATTGAGTTCTTCGTTGTTTGAAAGTCGCAGAAACAAGTCGGCATAAGAGCGCCTTCCAGCAATCATCCAAGAAAGCTTGTCTTTCACAATGGGCCCCTCTAACAATAACCTGCTCGACAGCAATCCCAAGCCTCCTGTGCCAGCAAAATGTTTGGCATTGCCCTCTTTTTGCCTAATATCTAATACTGAAGACAATCGTCCACCGTACTGAGCGGGTACACCTCCTTTGTACAGTTTCATTTCCTTTACTGCATCTGCATTGAAAATGGAGAAGAACCCAAGCAAATGCGAAGAATTATACACGGGTGCTTCGTCTCCCAGAATCAAGTTTTGATCAACATTTCCTCCTCGAACATTGAAACCGCTAGCTCCTTCGCCCACGGTACTTACCCCAGGAAGAAGGGTAAGGGTTCTGATCACGTCAACTTCCCCCATCAGCTGGGGAATTTTCTTAATCTCTTTTGCTTGAAGCTTGTTGACGCCCATTTCTGTATTGCGGACTTGATCATCAATGGCACTCTCTGTTACCACCACCTCTTGCATGAGGGTGCTGGTTTCTTCTAGGTTTACATTGATTTGCTGGTGATTGGTGAGCGCAACCTTGCGTACAATGTCTTCGTAACCAATAAAAGAGTAGCGAATTTGGTAGTTGCCCGCCGGGAGATTGAGTGCGTAGTAGCCATACGAGTTACTCACAGTTCCTAGGCCTTGCCCTTCAACGGAAATACTAACGCCTATGAGAAGCTCACCATTTTGGGCATCGCGAATGGTTCCGCTCAAGGTAAAAGATTGGGCACTCAGAATCCTAAAAGGGTTCAATAATAAAATAACGAGAAGCGTAATTGAAGCGCGCAGCACATGATTGTTTTGACGCTGCAAAAGTGCTTCTTTCAGCCTTACCCTCATTGCAAAAGATGTTAAATGCAGTACAAAGTAGGGTAGTTCATGCGCCATTCGCCGCGTGCATTGTTATACATTCGTACTTCTCTCTAGAAATTTTACCAAATGAAGCTTCGTTTGCGTCCGCTTTTGTTGCTGTCGTTCTTGTTAACAGCTATAATCACAGCTGGTTTTTATAGTCCTGCTGGCGGTCAAGAGCGCAATCGTGTTTTGAGCCAGTTGATCTACGATATCTTAAGTCGCAGTCATTACTCCCCTAAAGTGGTGGACGATCACTTTTCAGAAGTGGTCTTTGAAGAATACATCGAGGATCTTGATTATGGCAAGCGTTTTTTCATCCAATCAGATATCGAGGCGTTAGAAGCCTATCGATTGCAGGTTGATGATGAGCTGAAGAATGGAACCACAGGTCTGTTTGATTTGAGTGTAGACCTGCTCAAGCAAAGACATCAGCAAACGCGGCAATTGGTAAAAGAGCTTTTGTCTAATCCCATGCAATACAATGCAGAGGAGTTCTATGAGTTCGATGGAGAGAAAAGATCATTTGCCCGTGATGAAGCCGCTTTGAGGGAAGTTTGGAGAACCTATCTCAAGTCGCGTGTGCTGAGCAGAATACACGATCGAATGTCGGCCAATGAGGGTTCTTCAGACAGTTTGCAACAGACAGAAGACACGAGCACTTTGAGTTTTGATGAATTAGAAGCCAAGGCCAGAGAGCGAGAGAAAGAGTTACAGGAAGATTGGTTTGAGAGCATGGAAGAAATGCGGCCGGAAGATTGGATGGGCGTATACATGAACGCCATTACGGGCTACTTCGATCCTCATACTGAGTATTTTCCACCACAACAACAAGAAGAGTTTGAGATACAGATGAGTGGTCAGTTCGAAGGAATTGGTGCACAATTGAAACAAGATGGAGAATACGTGACCATCGACAAGATCATTTCTGGGAGTGCCTCTTGGCGCCAAGGTGAATTAGAACCTGGTGACGCGCTATTGGCTGTGGCGCAAGGCGAAGAGGAAGCGGTGGACGTTGTGGGTATGAAGATCCGCAAAGTAGTCAAGCTCATTCGGGGCAAAAAAGGAACCGAAGTGCGTTTGACCGTCAAGAAATTGGATGGCAGCAAAAAGGTGATTCCCATCATTCGTGATGTAGTAGAGTTGGAAGCCACCTTTGTAAAATCGGCAATAATAGAGCCTTCCACGGCTGGTGATCAGCGAATTGGATACATCAAGCTGCCCAAGTTTTATGTGGATTTTTACAATGAGAGCAATCGCAATTGTGCCGATGATATGCGCAAAGAGCTCGAAAAGCTGAAGGCTGAAGGCGTAGATGGGATTATTCTGGATTTGCGCAACAATGGTGGAGGCTCCTTGGAGGCAGTAGTAGATATTGTTGGCTTGTTCATTCCAAGTGGTCCTGTGGTTCAGGTGAAGGCGCCTAACGGAAAGGCCAAAGAGTTGAAAGACAGTGATCCGTCAGTGGTGTATAACGGTCCACTTGTGGTCATGGTGAATGAGTTCAGTGCAAGCGCTTCAGAAATATTCGCCGCTGCCATTCAAGATTATGGAAGAGGAATAGTGGTGGGCCGCGCAACAACCTTTGGAAAAGGAACTGTTCAAAACATTTATGATCTAGACAGAGCCACTCGATTGGCGGAAGTGAAACCCTTAGGGGCCTTGAAACTGACCATTCAGAAATACTATCGCATCAATGGCGGAACTACCCAACTGAAAGGGGTGGTACCTGATTTAATTTTCCCCGATGCATATATGAATATTGACTACGGTGAAAAGCAACAGCGCCATCCCATGGCTTATGATGAAATTGATCCGGCCGATTATAAGCCCACCAAGGAATGGGACAAATCTTATGAATCAGCCGTGAAGCAAATAGAAAAACGAGTGCGCAAAGAGCCGGTATTTGATAGTATCCTTATGCATGCCAGCTATATGAAACAGCAACAAGAGGAATCACTCATTCCTTTGCAATTAACAGAATACAGACTCAGGGAGAAACAGAAAGAAGAGGAGGCCAAAGTTTTTAGAGGCTTGTACAAACTGCCTGTTCAGCAGCAATTCAATGTTGGTTTTTGTAAAGAGGACCTTGAGAGCCTGCAAGGGATGCAGCAAGACATTGAGGATCGTGAAAAATGGCATAAAGCACTTGGTCGCGACCTTTATCTCTTTTGGACAGCTGAGCTGATGCGCGCTGTTGGATGATAGGCCTGCTCAAAGGCTTGTGGAAAGAGCCCAGTAGCGCCCTTTCGTTGCTTTGGATTTGCTTTGTTGTGCTCATGGCAGTAGGTGCTTATTGTTGGGCCCCGGTACGCTCTGAAAACGCCAATGAAATGATTCCCCAATGGTCATTAAAACCACCGGGATTTCGCGGCGAAATTCTAAGATCGCCCACGGAAGATTTTACCTCAGTGAATTGGTTTTCAGGAGAGAATATACCTACCCAAATTATTCCGGTCGAACAAGCTGCTTATCAAGAAGGGCAATGGCGCTATTTGCCTTACGGACGACCCATTGATGCTGAACAATGGCAGTATACATCGGCACCATTAGAACTCGAGGAAAGAACGTTTTACCTCGGAACCGATCGTTACGGCCGTGATCTATTGAGTAGATTGATCATAGGAGCACGCGTATCAGTGTCAGTTGGTGCAGTGGCCGTTTTAATCTCCCTTTTGGTGGGTATTCCTTTGGGGGCAATTGCTGGCTTTTATGGAGGAAAAGTAGATACGGCTATTCGTTGGTTTTTGCAGGTAGTCTGGAGCATCCCCACTTTGTTATTGGTGATCGCTTTTACACTAGCCTTAGGTAAAGGATTTTGGCAAGTGTTTGTGGCTATAGGACTTACCATGTGGGTAGAAGTGGCGCGAGTGGTACGAGGTGAAGTGTGGAGTCAAAAAAATAGAGAGTATGTTGATGCCGCAAGAGTAGCCGGTTTTAGCTCTTGGTATATCTTGCGTAAACATGTGCTCCCCAATTCCTTGGCCCCTTTAATTGTAGTGTCAGCTGCCAATTTTGCCGCGGCTATTTTGGTGGAAAGCGGGTTGTCATTTCTAGGTTTAGGCGCCCAACCGCCCATACCAAGTTGGGGTGGAATAATTAAAGATCACTACGCTTTTATTCTAATGGGTAAAGCTTGGCTTTCCATTGCACCAGGGCTGCTCATTATGAGCCTAGTGCTCAGCTTTATGATAATTGGAAATCGACTCAGAGATTTATTAGACGTACGAAACATTCAAAGCTAATTGCTACCTTTCAAAAAAGCTGGAGATGGATGTGCTCATTCTCATTGCATTGTTGACTATTCCCTTGGTTGCCGGAGCAGGTTTGGTATTGTTTATGGCATCAGGGAAGGGGAAGCCTGCCGCACAAACCCATGAGATATTGGCCATTAAAGCCCAGAAGCAATGGTCAAATGAAGTGGGAAATTCTACGCTGCCAAATGATGGAGCACCAATTCCTGTTGATGGAACACCGTCCATAGAATCAAATCAAATAGAAAGAGGAAACCTCCCTGTAGTAAAATAGATTGACCGAAGCCTTTCGTTCGAAGAGGTCTCTTTCCTGAATTCCTGCGGAATAAGAAATAACCAACCATTACATACAGCATATCTAAACCGACATTCACTAAGAAGATCCTTTTTATCCCTTGAATTTCTTTCAGAAGATCAGGAATGGAAGCCAGTACGCCATCAAAAGGCGGGTGCGTTATTCCCCAAACAACAATCATCGAATTGACTAAGCCCCATGCCAAGTTCATTTGATAAAAAGCCAATCTCTTTTCTGTAGGGACAGGCTTTCTGAATAGCGAATAGGCGCTGATGGATATATTTCCAACCGCCCATAGGAAAAGTACACCCATCCCCAACAAGAGAATGTGTTGTTGTACTTCCAGAAAAGCCACTAGTTCCATCAGGCGTTGAATTGATCAGCGCTCTGCTCTTTCAACTGAAAAGTATAGGGTTGTTTCCTCAAATGGTAAAGCTGTTGAATGAAAGCACTGCGGTCAATGGGATGGGCTCCAAGCGAACGCAAGTGCTCAGTTTCTTGTTGGCAGTCGATGAGCGCATCATCCGGAAGCGATGCACAAAGCATAAAAAGCGCTGCTTTGCTCGCATTGGGCATTAAGCTGAACATAGATTCGCCAAAGAACATTTTGCCTATTTGTAGGGTGTATAGACCACCTACCAGCTTTTGGTTGGCCCATACTTCTACAGAATGAGCATGCCCTTGTAAATGCAATTGAAAAAGGCTGTTTTGAAGCTCTTGATGTAACCAAGTGCCTGTTTGTCCATGTCGAGGGGTTGAAGCGCAAGCTTGCAATACTTGGCGAAACGATTGGTTGTGTTGAAACGTAAAGGTGTTTTTTCGCAGCAAGCTTTTCATGCTGTGCGAGAGTTTGAAATCTCTTGGATTCAGAACCATTCTAGGATTGGGTGAATACCAACAAGGAGGGAACTCCTCGTTGTTCCAAGGGAAAAGTCCTTTTCGGTAAGCTTTTAGAAGATAGGGGGCACCTAGATTTCCTCCTATGGCCACCAAGCCAGACTCATCGGCATGGTCCACAGGGGGCAGCGGGGCATCAGGGCCGATTACATGCACGGCCATGAAAGAGGCTAATTAAAAGGGGAGGTCATCATTGGTGTCTTCCTCAGCTCCTGGCTGAGCAGAAGGGGTATACGGAGCACTTACACCTGGAGATGCAGCCTCTTGGCGTTGAATTCTCCAACCCTGAATACTGGTGAAATATTTGGTTTCTCCTTGTGGGCTTCTCCATTCTCTCCCACGAATATTGATAGAAACGGTAACGCTTTCACCTTCGCGGTATCCGTTGAGTAAATCCGTTTTGTCTTGAACAAATTCGATCATAATATCTTGCGGATACTGCTCTTGGGTGGTGAGAACAAGTCCGCGTTTTTTGAAGCGGTCGCTTACAACCTCTTCATTCATAACGAGTTTTACAGTACCGGTAAGCTCCATTAATTCCTATTTAAACGATCGCAAAGTAAGGCTTTCCATGCGTTTTCTAAATAGCCTTTATCTATCAGGCTTTTCGCAA
>CAZDPF010000006.1:0-39734 GCA_964507215.1 uncultured Chryseobacterium sp.
GGTTGGACAGTAGACGAGCAGTTCACTCCAGGTGGAACCTGCACTTATACCGATGGCCAATTCACCAATCGCCTGCATGTGGTTACCATGGATGAAACGCTTCCAGCGGTTTGTTGGAATTCTTGTGATCCTTGTACCTCTATTGGTGTAGACAATTGGAGCGCCGGAGAAATTCGCGCTTATCCAAACCCAGGTACCGATTATCTGACCTTGGATTTGGCTGCGATGAGCGGACAAGAAGTGCACATCCAAGTGATGGATTTAAGTGGCCGTCTGCTGTTGGATCAAGTAAACAACAGTGGGAAAGCCCAGATTCAATTGAACGCTTCTGCATGGTCTTCCGGCGTGTATGTAATCCGTGTGGTTGCTGATCAAGCCCAACAAGAACTTCGCTGGATCAAGCGATAAACCTCTCGTAATGAGCGAACAACTCGAGCAGCTAGCCAACTCTATTCTTTTGGAAAAAAGAAAGCGTTCCTTCATTGAAGAAGACCAGCGCAATCCGGCCTATGATATTCCCCTCCGTGAATTCTTCACCTTAGGAGTGTCTGTAGACTGTGCGGTGTTCGGCTTTGATGGCTCGAGCTTGAAAGTGCTATTGATCGAACGGGGAGTGGAGCCCTACCGTCACAAGTGGGCCCTCCCCGGCGATCTAATGTATCCGCATGAAAATCTCGATGAAGCCGCTCGACGCGTGCTACATGACCTTACAGGTCTCGATGACATCTTCATGCAACAAATTAAATCCTTCGGTGAAGTGCATCGGCATCCTCTGGGTCGAGTGGTCACTGTGGGATATATCGCCCTTATTCGAATAGAAAATTACGATCCCAAACCAGCTTTTTGGGCCGATAAAATCCAATGGCACGATCTAGACGAAGCCAAGAACTTGGCTTTCGACCACGATGTCATCGTAGAGAAAGCCATTGAAAAATTACAGGTTCGCGTAAGAAGAGAGCCTTTGGGATTTGAGCTGTTGCCAGACAAGTTTACCCTGCATGAGCTTCAGAAGCTCTACGAGGCCGTGCTTGATGAGCGCTTTGATAAAGGCAACTTTCGAAAGAAAATCCTCAGCATGAATCTGCTGATTGACCTGAAAGAAAGTCAAAAAAACGTGGCCCATCGCCCTGCACGATTGTATCGGTTTGATCCAGATCGCTACCACGCATTGCGCGAACGTGGCTTTTCCTTTGAATTATGAAGAAACTGCTAACCACCACCTGCCTGCTGTTCATTGTTGCTCAAACACTCTTTGGGCAAGCCATTCCCGTAACATTAGAAACCATTGATGGTGTCCCTACCTTGGTAAGGGAGGGAAAGCCCTACTATATCAAAGGAGCGGGTGGGCAGGAGCATCTCGACCTGGTCGTGCAACTCGGAGGAAACTCTATCCGCACTTGGAGTATAGATGATACACGAAAAGTGCTGGATGATGCGCATGCACGAGGCCTTACTGTTATGGTAGGCATGTGGGTGGGTCATGAACGCCACGGTTTCGATTACAACAATCAAGCAGCTATAAGAAGACAATATGATCGATTTGAGGCTGCCGTTAAAGAGCTTAAAGATCACCCTGCCGTTCTTCTTTGGGGAATCGGAAATGAGGTAGATCTATTTTATTCGAATACCAAAGTGTGGGATGCCATACAGGATATAGCCGCTATGGTGCATCGCATCGATCCTAACCACCCTACCACAACGGTTACCGCAGGGATCGATTCGATGGAAGTGCATCTCATCAAAACCAAAGCCCCAGATATAGATTTTCTTTCTGTCAACACCTACGGAGACCTCTACAAAGTACATGACAACATCAGAAAGTGGGGTTGGACCGGACCTTACCTTATTTCTGAATGGGGCCCAACAGGTCATTGGGAAGTAGAGAAAACCCGATGGGGAGCGCCCTATGAACAAACCAGCGAAGAAAAGGCCGAAGTCTATCGTTCTCGATATGCCGACCACATCTATAAATACAAGAATGAAGGTCTGTTGGGGAGCTATGTGTTTTTGTGGGGACAAAAACAAGAAACTACCGAAACATGGTACGGATTATTCGATAACCAAGGCAGACCAACCCGCGCCCTCGACATGCTTCAGTTGAATTGGTCAGGTGCGCTGCCTGAAGACCAGGCACCTATTCTCACATCCTTGGTGATTCAAGGAGAGGAGGTGATTCCAGGTTCAGGCCTGTATTATCAAGATACCCGCATACAAGCAAGTTTGCAGGTGCACGACCTCCATGAGAAAAAGCTAGATGTAGAATGGAGCTTGCTCCCAGAAGCCACCGATACCAAGGCAGGTGGTGACGCCGAAAAAGCATTGGATGCCATCAATGGATTTTTACGAAATGAGGGTACCGATGGCGTGGAAGTCATAATTCCTAATAGAGAGGGGGGTTACCGTCTCTTTGTTAAGGTCACCGACAAAGGGGGGAAGGTGGCCTACGCCAACGTGCCTTTTTATGCATACCCGAGGCCCGTGGGGGCTGAGCAAAGACAATGGGTCAAGTGGAAGTCAAGAACCATGGATGACTTTGACAAGCCGCTGAACGACTGATAGTTGAAATGTCGAACCACCTACATACTATTGACCTAAGTGTTATAGGAGCCTATTTCGCACTTGTATTGCTTGTAGCCTTTGTTTTCTCAAAACGCCGCGACAAGCAGAGTGAAACAGCTTCTGAAGACTACTTTCTAGGTGGTAGAAACCTTGGGTGGTTTGCTATTGGAGCTTCTTTATTTGCCTCTAACATTGGCTCAGAGCATTTGGTGGGGCTGGCAGGATCAGGCGCAGCGGGCGATTTTCCCGCTGCACAATTTGAGATTCTTGCTTCTCTTATTTTGTTGCTACTCGGCTGGTTATTCGTTCCGTTCTATCTTAAAAGCGGGGTTTTTACCATGCCCGAGTTTCTTGAACGCCGTTATGATGCTTGGTCGCGTTCTTACCTCTCTTGGGTTTCTATTGTCTCTTACGTTCTCACCAAAATATCAGTAACCATTGCCGCTGGAGGAATCATTTTTACTGCCTTACTGGGCATTGATTTTTGGTCAGGAGCCATTTTCGTAGTGCTGGCCACGGGCCTGTACACTGTGCTCGGTGGGCTGAAGGCAGTGGTTTACACAGACATGGTGCAGATGTTCATATTTGTTGGGGGTTCTTTGGCCCTTACCCTGTATGGACTTGATGCCGCAGGGGGGTGGCAGGAAGTACAATCATCTGTTAGTCACGAAGCACTGAGCCTTTGGAGGCCTTCTTCAGATCCTGATTTCCCTTGGACGGGCGTATTGTTTGGCGCACCCATTTTAGGCGTTTGGTATTGGTGTACAGATCAGTTCATCGTGCAACGGGTATTGTCTGCACGCAATGTGGTAGAAGCCAGAAAGAGCACCCTCTTCGCTGGCTATCTCAAGATCTTGCCGCTTTTCCTCTTTGTGATACCTGGAGTCATTGCCTTTTCACTCTCCCAAAAAGGACTGATTCAATTTCCGGTAGTGAATGGAGTTCCGCAGTATGATGCCGCCTTGCCTACCCTCACCATGCAGATTCTGCCGGTAGGTCTTCGCGGTTTGGTAGTGGCAGGATTGCTTGCTGCTTTGATGAGCTCACTTTCATCGGTTTTCAATTCTAGTAGCACTTTGTTCACCATGGATATCTACCGGAAGTATTTTCCTGATAGCACGCCCAAGAGACTTGTTTACGTGGGCCAAGTAGCTACTGTGGCACTTACTGCTTTGGGCTTGTTGTGGATTCCGATGTTGGAGATCATTGAAGGAGGGCTTTTTCAAAAGCTCCAAAGCATTCAAGCCTATATCTCTCCCCCTATTGCTGCAGTTTTTCTCATCGGCTTGTTCTACAAAAAGATCAATGCAATGGGAGCGCGTGCCGCCTTACTTACTGGGGCCGCAATTGGCGTGTTGCGCTTGGTTCTGGAACTCAATAAGGCGCAACTCAACGGCCCTTTGTACGCATTTGCAGACATCAACTTCTTGCATTTCGCATTGCTCTTATTCGCCATTTGCGTAAGTGTTCTTTTCATCGTGAGCAGACTGTATCCACAGCCCATTTCGGTTGCAGCATCTGAAGTGATGTACCGCTCTGAAGGCGTTGAAAAAGGTTCAAGTACCACCAACTCAATACTCACCGCAGTGCTCATCGCACTCATCATCACCATCTGGTATGTTTTCAGCTAAACACATACTGGCCCGAGGGATGCTGAGCTGTCTGCTCTTAGGAAGTGTTGGATTATTGGCCCAGACTCAAGAAGAATCAGGTGCCACAGATCCACTCGATCTTTCTGCCGGACTGTTCCCCAAAAAATCTCTACCGCGCCTGTACAAATGGAACCTCAGTGGTTTCTATCGGTTCTTCGGAACCTACGCACAGTACGACAAGCCCTACTATCTCACCGAGGATGGAAACTTTACGCTTCCAAGACATGACCTCTTTATTGGCGATGACAGCCAGTTGCCTAACCTCATGTTGAATGTAAGCGGTAGACCTAGCGAACGTTTCTCTTGGGGATTTGACCTTTTTGCCTTTCAATTTCTCAACGGCATTATCAATCCGGCATACAGCGGTCAAGTGAAAACCGAAGATCGTCCTACCATCTATGATCCCATAGGCGGTACCCGATTAGCACCCAGCATGGGCTTGCTGTTGGGCCTCAATATGATGGGAAGCTATCAAAGCAATTTCGGAATATTCAACTTCCGTTTGGGCGGTATTCACTGGTATTCCATCTCCGATTTAACCTTCGCCTCATTCAAAGGATATAACCGCTTTACCCTATTCGAGCAAAACCCATGGGACCCGATCAACGGCACTGTGGCTCAACGCTATGAAGACATGTACGCTCTGGGCAACATCTATCAAGATACGCGCTTTGGTGAACGTGCTTTTCAGGGAATGATCTTGGAAGCGCTTGATATGCCCGATCGTTGGGACCTCTCTATCCTCTACGGAAAAACAGAATTAAATGGTGGATTTCTCACCATCCCCAATAATAGCTACGGGGGTCAAATCAAGAAGGGTTTTGGCGTAGATGATTGGATTGCGCTCAATACCATTAACGGTATTACGTATTACGACAGCTTGAACACCCAGGCCATCACCTACAACGTAGTAACCACTGAGTTGGAACTGAATCGGAAGTATTTTGATGTGCACTTGGAAGCGGGTGCGGGAACCTATGCCACTCCATTTGAAGATTTGCCTTGGGGAGAAGCCATCCAGTTCAAGTTATTATCAAAAAAGGAACTCACCGGATGGCCCATCGAATTCTCTCTCTACCGCATTAGTCCCAATGTGGTCAACAACAACGCTGTGTATTGGAACGTGGCCGTGCAAGAGCTCAGTGCCTATGATGCCAGTCAAGGCGTACTCAGCAATACCCTGCTCAGGCCTTTTGCGAGCTCTGTTTTGCCTTTGGGCTTGATGACCAACAACCGCCAAGGCTTTAATTTGAATACCCAAGTAGAAGTAGGCAGGTGGCATATGGGCTTGGGTCTTGGAGCTGCTTCGGAAATAGAAGCTGTTTCTAATCAGCTCACTTTCGGACATGCTGTGAATGCCCTCACCCGCTCAAGATTTTGGCGTTGGGATTTCCCCCAAGGGGTAGGACCTTATGGAAGACAATCAGTCATCTTCCGCGATGTATTTGAAACCATGACCCTGTTTGATGGCGGTCTGGATGGCCCTATTTATCGAAAGCACTTCTCTACGCTGGAAGGCCACCTCAAATACAAATCAGCCCATCCCACTCGTCCGGTTTATCTCTTTTTCTTAGGTCGATATCAAAGCGTTCAGAGGCACTTTTCGCCACTACCAGTGTGGAACAGCTATGCTTACTTCCGTCAGTATACCAGTGAGTTAGAGGCTTACTGGAGGTTAAGTAGAGGATTCTTTCTCGCCGGTTATGCCGGTTACGAACGCACCATGGGCAACAACGCCACTGATATTGACGTAGAAACCTATCGTCCGCGAGACCAAGAAGGCTGGGGACTGGGCATTGGCTTCGACCAATCGCTGGGCAGAAATGCCGGCTTGTTTGTCCGCCACAGATGGTTCGCTTTTGAAGACCGAAACTTTAATCTAGATCAATTTGCCGGTCAAGAGACCGTGGTTGAACTCAAAGTATTTTTCTGATGAAAACACGCCTACTCCTTCTCATGCTCGCTATTGGTCCAGTATTGCTGGCCCAAGAAGGGCGCAAACTGTGGCTTTCTTCCTATGCCCGGGGCCTCATTTATACTGATGGCTTTGAAACCGGAGGTACCGAAGAAGATACCGTTACAGCCCGTGGCACCCAAAGTGGCCATGCATTGGTAGACTTAGGGCTGCACGTGCAGCCGGTAGAAAACATTGAAATACACGGAATGATTCGTGTGCGCAATGACTTCGGTGGTTTTTGGGGCAGCGGGGTCACTTTTGATCTTCGTCAGATGTGGATCAGAGGGGTGATTGCAGACCGTATTCGTTTCCAACTCGGAGACATAGACTATCGCATGACGCCTTATACCTTCAGAAATGAAGATGAATGGATTCTCAATGGCACGTCTACCATGAGTAGAACGCCACTGGATATGGTGCGTTACGACATCTTCCAGAATGGCGATGAAACTTGGAGACAGCAGGGAGCAGCAGCTGATTTTGGATTTCAGTTTAAGCGCTATGTAGATGCCATCAACTTCAGTGGATTTGCTACACGGGTAGCGGCATCTGATTTTGGCGCCCCTTTCGATCGAATTTTTGGTGGGGGAATGGCCGACCTACAGCTGATGAACGACTGGCATATCCGCTATCACTACGCCAATCTTTTCGACCTCAGTCAAACTTCTAATGCAACGGTTTCACTCACCAATCCGGTGCAAAGCGTAGGCGTGAAATGGGGCCATCAGTATAAGAAATGGCGCGTTCATGGAGAATTGGAAGCTGGACAATCAAAGCTGCAGTGGGAGGGCGATCCCGATGCGCCGGTATTGGAAGATGGTTTTACCGATGTGGGCGCCGGGGTAGAACATTTGGCTTCGCGCTTGAAATTCAAAGTGAATTGGCGCGCAGTAGGGGCCAACTTCCGCAGTCCGGGCGCCCAAACCAAGCGCATCCGATTTGGATCAGCTCCTATTGCTTATCAGCGCTATGGCAACAACCAAAGCCTGCGCACCCTGAGCTCTTACGACCTTCTGCGCGATGCATCGCTCTACAACACCCAGTTGCGTGAAGGCTTGATGAACTTTGATCCACGCTACGGCAACGCCCTGCCATATGGTACGGCAACCCCCAACCGCAGCGGCATTAGCACCCAGTTGGGCTGGACAAGTGAAGATCAGGTAATTGCTACTCAAATTGGCTGGTCTATGCTCAATGATATTGCGGGGCAAGGAACTGACGAACTGCGCGGTTTTCAGCTGATGCACGCCAAAGTAGACTTGAATCTTCATACCAATTTCGGATGGAAACGCAAGCTGGTGGTCAGTGCCCTTTACAACAGTGAGTCTACCCAAAGAGCAGGCCGTGCGTTTGAATCTAGCGACCTGCAGAATCAAATGATGGATGTTGCCGTAGAGTGGGAATTCTGGGATGGTCTCAGCCTCTTGGGCGAATGGCGTAATTACACCTCGGTAGGCCATGACCAAATGGCCATCCGCGATGATTACAGCCAAGTAATCGACTTCTTAGAAGTCAATTTCGATGGAAAAGAAACCTTGCTCGGCGGTGGTTTACAGTATGCCGTTAACGACAAAATCTTCACACAGTTGTTTTACCAACAGTTCAACTGGGAAGATCAAGTAACCGGACAGCTTCCCTACAACTGGAGCAACTGGCAGTTCAACTTCATAATGACCCTTTGATCATGAAAAGACAAATGCAATCATGGGCTTTCGCAAGCCTTGCCTTATTAGCGGCTTCATGCGCAAAAGATTCCAATACCGAAGGTCCATTACTCGAAGACCTGTATGGAGAATTTAGTTTGGTGGAAGACCTTTCATCAAGCAAAGACACGGTAGATTTCTCTACGGGAGAAAGAATCTATTTCTCAGCACAATTCAGTAAAACCACTGATTGGGAGCTGCATTTGCGCGGATTGACATCCGGTGCAGAAAAGGTCATCAGCGGTAAATCTCGCTTTCTCAACCAAGAAAACGCCCAGTGGGATGGTAGCACCACCATCTTCCCCATGTTTAAAGTAGAACAAGTGGCAGTGAGCCTCTGGATTCCAGAAGATTCATTGACCCTTACAGACACGGTGAATGTGTTGGGCACCAAAGTGAATGACGGCTTGGTAGTGGCAGATTTCGAGGCCAGCATTCCCGGACAACCCCCCGTACTGAATCCCGGATTTGAAGTGTTCCGTCAATCAGGCGCTAATATGAGTTTCCGCATTGACGACGAAGATATTTCGGCGCAAGGGCAGTACTACTATGATATGGGTGGAGAAGTTGGATGGGATTGGCTCATAGGCTACATCTACATGCCGGCATCAGCCCTGCCAGATTCAGTATTAAATGGCGGAATTACCTATCCGCTAAGTGCCAACCCACAGCAGGTGTACTTAAATCTTATCGTGTACTCGCCCGTAGGAATAGACAATGAGTTGCTGCTCATTCGTATCAATGAAGATGACAACCTCAATGGCAGCTTCAATGGCGCCAATGAAGACCAGTGGTCTGTTGAAATACGAGATGTAACTGCCGGCTGGAATCAGATCTCTTTGAAGTATTCTGATTTGGTCACTTTGGTGAATGGAGCACCAGGGAATCCAGCAGGAAATGGGGTTTATGAGCCCGATAAAATCAACAAGATCGAGTTCCTCTTCTTGGCCAATCCTTCTTCGGGCTACAGCCAGATGTATATGGACTATGTGATTTTCACTGAAGGAGGACCGTTGAAGCCATGAGAACAAGAATCAAGCGCCATTTAGGTATATGGCTGATGGTACTTCCCTTGCTTTCACGTGCACAAGAAGACGTGAAGCTTATGGAAGTGGAAGTAACGCGCGAACGCAGTCTCATGATTCCCAATGGGCTGTATGCCAATACGGAGGCGCTTCCCCCCCACATCGGCAACGTCTTTCAGCTCGATATTTTTAAAGACCAGATCAGTCAGGAAGTTTGGTACACCCAAACCCCGTGTTTGCAAGTAGAACAACAAGCCGAACTGCAGCCGGGCAATGAAAGTGGCATCCTCCTCAAATGGAATAAACTGCGCAATGATTGCGAAGTTGATTGGATTGGACTGGGTATTGGCTGGGATGGCTGGGCGGCCAAAGACTTGTTTGGTATTGTAGACAGTGCGGCCATTCGCTTGAGGGTTCGGGCAACCAATGGAAAAATCAACAGCCTTCCTCTGGCCATGGCCTTGGAAGATTACTCAGACAAGCAGGCCTGGATTGGGGTAACGCCTGACCGTTTTGTTACAGTGCCCATTAGCGAGGAATGGGGAGATGTAATTCTTCCACTCAACGCCTTTGACTGGAACCTTCAGAATGCCAATCTGAGCAATATCAAGCAGTTAATAATACAGTTTGAGGCCGATGGCGAACTGCTGGTAGACAAAATTGATTTGGTTAGAAAGCCAGTTCCTCCGCGTCACAGAACCCGTTTGTTTGTAGTGGATGATTCCTTGGTATTGGATGCCAAGGCAGATCCGGCTATCCTCAAAAAGCCCAGTTTTGAAATGCCCTATGGCACGGCCGCATGGCTTTACGCCAATGCCTCCTTTATGGGCCTTTACCTCGATATTCCTGAGCACGATAGCACAAAGGAACTCACCAAAGTGGAACTCTTTGTTTCCAGCAATCCCAACGCATCTCCAAAACGCGGAGCCCGCTTGATGAGTGATCATTGGTTCAGCAACGACTTGAAGGGAAACGTACGATCTGAATCTATGGAGATGGATTTGAAACGATCTGAAAGCCGAATGGTAACACTAGGTAAAACCCGCTCTTTTGAATGGCTGATTCACCTGAACGAGGCCCATATGGCTGGCTTTAAAGCAGGAGATGAACTACTCTTCGATCTGAAACTCACCTTCTCCAATGGAAAAACGGAGTGGGTAAGCGTTTGGAACAATCAACTGCATCAAGGAGACGATTTGCCGAAAAATTGGGGATTTGTAGACATAGTATCTGCCAATCCTTGATGTACAATACAAAAGCTACCAAGAGCTATGCTAGGAAAGAGGAAGGGCACAGGTTCATGATCTCAAACCTTGGTGTGATTGTGCGAGAGAACCTGCACCCGGGGGGAACCTCGTTTCTTAGCCTCTGGCTCGGTAGCTTTTAACCCTCTAAATATAACATCTCCAAACACTTTTGGTGCTAAGCCATCAGAAAAGAGGAGAACAATAAACGAAAGCGATGAATAAATCAGTTTTCAAACCTCTTTGGAGTTTGCTCTTAATAGGTGCAGTATTGCTGCTAGGGGCTTGTGAAATAGAAGATCCACTACCCTATGGGCGCGTGGGAGATCAGGTGCGCTTCTCAGGGTATGATTGGTATGTGAAAACAGGGCCAAGTCTCTTAGGGCCAGGACCGAATCTCTTTTCCAATCGGCCAGAGGATGTCTTTGTAGATGCCCAAGGTTTCCTCCATTTACGCATTGCTGAGCACGATGGTGCCTGGTATTCAACAGAAGTAGTAGGCTTAGACACCGTGGGCTACGGCGTGTATACTTGGGTGATCTCTGGCGATTATGAGAATATCCCCGAGAACACCGTTTTGGGTCTTTTCACTTGGAATACCGAGAGCTTTCAAGAAGAAGCCAATAGCGAAGTGGATATAGAATTTGCCAAATGGGACAACCCAGCGGCCAAAACTTTACACATGTCTGTTCAGCCCGTGAACTTCGGCCCATATTATCCTGAACGAACCCACGAAGCCAATACCGATCAAGGAGATTTGGTTGGGGTTACCACCCATCAGTTTAGCTGGACAGATTCGCTCATTGTTTGGAAAAGCTGGAAGGGTGAAGGAACAGCAGGAGAACTGATTGCAGAATGGAGTTTTGATAATAACAATCCGGGAAGGGTGAAGAATGAAAACGGACTGGCATCCCGTCCCATCGTGATTCCGGCTCCATTGAATAATACCAATGTGCGCATGAATCACTGGATGCTTTCCGGTATTCCTCCAGCCGATGGTCAAGAACACGAAGCCATCATTAGATCATTCCAATACGAAGCCTACTGATATGAGAGCATTTATCTTTTTACTCCTCGTCCCTTTTGCAGCTTATACACAGCCATATCCAGTGCATTTCAAAGTAGACATGAATGGTTTTACCGGTGGAAGCTATAATCAGGTTTTCCTCAACGGTAATTTCAACAGCTGGTGTGGCAACTGCATGCCTATGTCAGATCCAGATCAAAATGGCGTGTATGAAACCACTTTGTACATGCCAGCAGGCACCATTGAATACAAGTTTACGCTTGATGGATGGTCTCAAGAAGAAACCTTCCAACAGGGCATGCCATGTACCTTAACCACCGGGCAGTACACCAACCGCGTGGTTTCCATTAGCGGGCCTACTACTTTGCCCACTGTATGCTGGGGGAGTTGTTCTGCCTGCACTACAGCAGAACCAGCCAATACGCCGGTTTGCAATTGCGATTTTCCCACCTATTTCGCCGGACGGAAATGGACAGTAAAAGAGTACGAAGCCTATACTTGGGGACCTGGAGATAACTATTTCAGCGCAAGACCAGAAGATGTATTTGTAGATGAAAACGGGTTTCTTCACCTCCGTTTGGCAGAGCACAACGGCAAATGGTTCTCTACTGAGGTAATTAGTGAAGACACTATGGGTTACGGGGTGTACACTTTTGTAGTGGAAGGAGATCTCGAACAACTTCCGGCCAATACGGTCTTGGGCTTATTTACTTGGGACAACAATACCTTGGTATCTGCTGGCAATAGTGAGTTGGATGTGGAAGTGGCCAGATGGGGCGATGCTAGCCTCACAGACTATTTGCAGTTTTCGGTTCAGCCAGTTTGGTTTGGCGGCTATTATCCTGAGCGTACACTGCGCGTACCCACCGCTCCAGGAGCCCTGAATGGCGTTACCGCACACCGTATATTTTGGTCAGACACTTTAATTGTTTGGCACAGTTGGAAAGGCAGAGCCGATGGACCTGATCTTTTGGGTACATGGTCTTTCAACCTCAATAATCCAGCGCGGGTGAAGATCGAAAATGGCATTACTTCAGATCCCATCGTCATACCCGCACCAGGAAATACCACCCATGCACGCATCAATTTTTGGATGCTCAATGGCGGTCCGCCCAGCGATGGTCAGGAACATGAAATTGTGATTCGCAATTTCAGTTACGAGCCTTTTTAAGCGTCTATGGAACGATAGGGAAAAGCCATTGTACAATAGTTGAGCGGTTCGCAAATCGTACTTTTGCCCACTCATTCTTAGAGCCCCCATATGAGCGATCCCATCAAACATGAGTGCGGAATTGCGATGATCCGCCTTCTCAAACCGCTCAGCTTCTACCAAGAAAAGTACGGAACCAGCTTCTACGGCATCAACAAGATGTACCTCCTCATGGAGAAGCAGCACAACCGCGGGCAAGATGGTGCCGGTTTGGCCAATATCAAATTAGATGTTCCGCCCGGTCAGCGCTACATTTCACGCTATCGCTCCAACGCCAATCAACCCATTCAAGACATTTTTGAGCGCTTGAACAACAGGCTTTCAGAAGGGCTGAAAGAGAACAAAGACAAACAAAATGATGCCGATTGGCTCAAAGAAAACCTTCCTTTTGTGGGCGAGGTGTATTTGGGCCATTTGCGTTATGGTACTTACGGAGGCAACTCTATAGAAGCATGTCACCCGTTTCTCCGGCAGAACAACTGGATGACCCGAAATCTGGTACTGGCTGGCAACTTTAACATGACCAATGTTGATGAGCTATTTGATCATCTGGTAGATCTCGGCCAACACCCCAAAGAGAAGGCTGATACCGTTACCATCTTGGAACGGATTGGCCATTTTCTGGATGAAGAGAACGAAGCTCTGTACCAAGAGTTCAAATTAAAAGGCATGAAGAAGCGCGACATCAGCGCGCAAATAGCCAAGAAACTCAATGTTGCACGCATTCTCAAGCGTTCAGCAAAGAAATGGGATGGCGGTTACGCAATGGCCGGAATGTTTGGCCATGGCGATGCATTTGTACTTCGCGATCCCAATGGAATTCGTCCGGCGTACTACATTCAAAACGAAGAGATTGTGGCTGTGGCTTCTGAGCGACCAGTGCTTCAAACCGCCTTTGATTTACCCAAGGAAGCCATTCGAGAGATACAGCCAGGTCATGCGCTCATCGTCAAGAAGAACGGTAAAGTAATGGAACAAAAGATCCGGCAAGTAGAACAGAAAACAGCTTGTTCTTTTGAACGCATTTACTTTTCTCGAGGCAACGATCAAGACATCTACCAAGAGCGCTTGCAATTGGGTAAGAATCTCGTTCCCAAGGTACTTCAAGCCATTGATTACGATGTTGAGAATACGGTTTTCTCTTTTATTCCCAATACAGCCGAGGTGGCCTTCTATGGGATGGTAAAAGGGGTTGAGGATTATCTCGACGGTTGGAGAAAAGAGCAGATTCTATCGAAAGGAACTGCACTTACGGAAGATGAATTGAATCACATTATGTCGCTTCGGCCACGAGCCGAGAAAGTGGCATGGAAAGATGTGAAGCTACGCACTTTCATTGCAGAAGACAGCGGGCGTGATGACCTTGTTTCTCACGTGTATGATACCACCTATGGCAGTGTTCAGCCAACCGATAATTTGGTGGTTTTAGACGACAGTATTGTGCGTGGTACCACTTTGAAGCAAAGCATTTTGCGCATTCTTGGACGCCTTCAGCCCAAGAAAATTATAGTGGTTTCTTCAGCTCCTCAAATTCGCTATCCTGATTGCTACGGTATCGACATGGCACGGCTGGGTTCTTTTGTTGCCTTTAGAGCGGCAGAATCGCTCCACCAAGAACGTGGCACCTATGAGCAACTCTTCCAAGAAGTATATGTTTCTGCCAAGGAGGCCGTAGATCTAAGACTGGAAGACGGTATTAATCATGTGAAGCGCATTTACGAACCTTTTAGTTCTGAGGAAATCTCTGATCGAATAGCCACTTTGCTAAAGCCAGTCGATTTGGGCATTGAAGTAGAAATTATCTACCAAAGCATACAAGGCCTGCACAACGCCTGTCCGGAACACCTAGGCGATTGGTATTTTACTGGAAACTACCCTACTCCAGGTGGCACGCGAGTAGTCAATAAAGCCTTTGTTTACCATATGGAAGGCAATCTTAATAGGGCCTATTGATAGTGAACTTTGACAGCGTTCAATTGTCCTTACTAAAATGAAGATATACACCAAAACCGGAGACAAAGGAGAGACTTCTCTCTTGGGAGGTACCCGAGTGGCCAAACACGATCTTCGGATAGAAGCCTATGGTACAGTAGACGAGCTTAATGCGTGGGTAGGACTGCTCAGCGACAAGGCGGCAGCTCATCTCAATGTTCCGCTGATGCAGCAGATTCAAGAGAATCTCTTCGTGATTGGTTCACAATTGGCGATGGAAAGAGACGACCTACCTTTTTCAGTTCCACAACTTCAAGTTGATGCCGAAAAAGCATTGGAAGTAGAGATGGATCGCATGGACGAGACGCTTCCACCTTTGAAAAACTTCATTCTACCCGGTGGTCATGAATGTGTTTCTTATGCCCATTTGGCACGCACTGTCTGCCGTCGTGCAGAACGGAGAGTAGCGGCTTTATGGCACGAAGAGAACAAAGGAGCAGATGCCATCGTTTATCTGAATCGATTGTCTGATTTCTTTTTTACGCTATCTCGCTACCTTTCTGTGGCATACAAGGCAGAAGAAATTCCTTGGAAGCCCTGAAAAACAAGCGGTTGAGTGAATTTTGAAGGGACATCGAAAAAATTACTTTTGCAAAATCTAAACAGCGAACTTCATGTACTGGACTCTTGAACTGGCATCTTATCTGAGCGATGCTCCTTGGCCCGCTACCCGTGATGAGTTGGTGGATTACGCCATTCGTACCGGTGCTCCGCTGGAGGTCGTAGAAAACTTACAGGCCATTGAAGATGACGATGGCGAAGCCTACGAAAGCATCGAAGAAATTTGGCCCGACTATCCGAGTGAGGAGGATTTCCTCTGGAACGAAGACGAATACTAGATTCTTCTATTTCCCAAGCCCCGTTACAAGCGGGGTTTTTTTATTCCCTTTGGTAGAGGCGTGCCTTGCTGTTGCCCAATTCTATGGGCTTATCAACTGCTAAATAAGTGGCGCCTTCCAACTCAATTAAATCGGGTATTGGAAGATTGACCACCCAAATTCGGTCTTGTTGGAATACTATTTCACGGTTCCAAGGATCGCGCACTGGCCAGTGTTCTTGGGTAACCAAGAGATTGGGATTGAATACCTTCAACAAGTACATGCTCCAGTAATCAGCTACAACGGCCCCATCAATACGTAAAGCCAGTTGCTCCATTTCACTTCTGCTCGGTCTTTCAGGTGTAGCCCGATAATCGCTCACCAAATGGGTTTTCGTATTCCACGCCATGGCCAAGCTGATTGCCAGCCAAAGTCCATGAATACCAAGCGCTATGGGCCTTTCACTTTTGCGCAATACCATGCCTAGCAAGAGCAGAAGCAGAGGGAAAGCGAAATAGCGCGCTTCCCCTTGATTGGTGGCTACCCAATGAGAGCTCAGGGTAAAAACCAAGGCCAAAGCGCCATAGCGGGTACTGAGTTGGGCGCTGTTATGGGATTTACTTATTGCAAGAAAAATGATCAAGGCGCCCAGTGATAGAATCATGGCCACCTTGACCAAAGTGCCCATGTGCCAGAAATAGGTGAAGATGCTCAGGAGTCCTTTGCCATTGAGAAGTAGTCCTTGCCAATCGGTGAATTTGAGAAAATAGCCTCGCGGGCCTGGCAACTGCTGTTTCAGCAGAAAGAGCAAAATTATTCCGCTTATCCCAAGGGAGAGCAGCAATGCCCACTGCTGGCGATTGCGCATTTTTTGTTCAAACCAAAGGTGGTAGGCGAGGAGGGGAAAGAAGAGAATACTGAGGTCAGAGACCCACAGGCTCAGAAGGCTCAAGATGGCGAGCCACATGCTTTTCTGCCAGCTGATGGGTTGTGATGAAGGCTTGAGTATCCATAGAATGCCTAGCCATAATAGCCATTGGGAAGTGTACGGATGTCCGATGAAGCTGAGTACATAAAGCGTCCATGGAGGAAAAAGGAAGAGGCAGGCGACGGAGAGCGCGGCGGCGGCGCTTTTACTTAAATGAAAGATAAGCGCCGCCGCCGCGCCTTGAAACAACAAATTCATCAAAGAAACAGCTACCAGGGCCTCCAGCCCCAAACCCACCAAGAGATGCGCCATCAGCGGGAGCAAACTCCCCAGCCGGTTCTGTCCGTAGAAATACCAAGCATCAGGAAAATGAGGCGACTCAGCCAGCAACACCCACACCGCCTGATCAGAATCAAACATCACACTATTGGCCGCTTGAAAGTGCTTCCACGAAAGTGCCATCAACAAAAAGAGGAAGCCATAAAAGAAATAGGTGCCCCCTTTGTTCGTCTTTTTGCCCATCAGCACCAATGCATCCTTCTTCAGGCTTGCAGATTCATTTCAGGTACGTTTTCCGGAACAATCAGCTTTCCGGCGGTGGCAGCAATAATTGCATCAACACTCACTCCAGGAGCGCGCTCCAACAAATGAAATGCGCCTTCCTTGATTTCCATTACGGCCAAATCAGTCACCACTTTTTTCACACAGCCCACACCCGTTAAAGGCAGGCTACACTGAGGAAGCAATTTGCTTTCTCCGGCTTTATTGGTGTGCATCATGGCCACAATGATGTTCTCGGCAGAAGCCACCAAATCCATGGCGCCCCCCATGCCTTTCACCATTCTTCCAGGAATTTTCCAGTTGGCGATGTCGCCTTGTTCAGATACTTCCATGGCACCCAATACGGTCATTTGTACATGCTGCCCTCTAATCATTCCAAAGCTCATGGCCGAGTCAAAAAAAGACGCTCCGGGCAGGGTAGTAATGGTTTGTTTACCCGCATTGATCAGGTCTGGGTCTTCTTCTCCTTCAAAAGGGAAAGGCCCCATGCCGAGTACGCCATTCTCCGACTGAAATTCTACCGAAATGCCTTGAGGAATATAGTTAGCCACCAGGGTAGGAATGCCTATCCCGAGATTCACATACCAGCCATTTCTGAGTTCTTGTGCAATGCGTTGCGCTATACCGTTTTTATCGAGCATGTTCGTCTTATTTGCGTGGTCGGGTTGTGCGTTGTTCGATGCGTTTTTCATAGCGCTCGCCCTGTAAAATGCGCTGAACGAATATACCAGGGGTATGAATTTGATTCGGATCGAGGCTTCCGGCAGTCACCAATTCTTCAACCTCAGCTACGGTAATCTTGCCCGCCATTGCCATCATCGGATTGAAATTCCGTGCAGTTCCTTTGAAGATGAGGTTGCCGGCTTCATCGCCTTTCCAAGCTTTTACAAAGGCAAAATCGGCCGCAAAAGCGTGTTCCAGAATATGGGGTTTTCCATTGAAGATTCTCACTTCCTTGCCTTCACCCACCTCAGTTCCATAGCCCGCAGGTGTATAAAAGGCCGGAATTCCGGCTCCTGCAGCTCTGCATCTTTCGGCCAAGGTTCCTTGCGGTATAAGTTCTACTTCAAGCTCTCCACTGAGCATTTGCCTTTCGAATTCGTCATTCTCGCCTACATAGCTGGAAATCATCTTCTTGACCTGTCGGGTAGCGAGAAGAAATCCGAGTCCGAAATCATCTACTCCGGCATTGTTAGAAATACATGTGAGTTCTTTTACACCGCTGTCTCTGACCGCCAAGATGAGGTTCTCTGGGATGCCACAAAGGCCGAAGCCGCCAAACATGACGGTCATATTATCGCGAAGACCTTCTATGGCCTCTTGGGCATTGGCCACTACTTTTCGAATCATAGTCGCTTTGGGGGTTAAAATCCTCCAAACGGATCATCTGTACTGAGCTCGTCCAATGGATCTGTCTGGAATTCGTTGCAATTTAAGGGAATGCTGATCGGCTGTTCAGGCTTTTCAAAGGGCCCTTTGCTCACCTCCAATGAGGGATCTGCATAAATCTTTTTCATAAAGAGCGCCCAAATGGGAAGGGCCGTGGTAGCACCTTGACCATAAGCGGTATACCGAAAATGCGCTGATCGGTCTTCACAACCGGTCCATACCCCTGTAATCAGATTCGGCACCATGCCCATAAACCAGCCGTCTGAGTTGTTCTGGGTAGTACCCGTTTTCCCTGCAATCGGGTTTTCAAATCCCCATGGGAAACCGGTAACAACATCGTTATAATGCTTGTAATTGCCGTGTTTTGATCGCAATCGAGCGCCGGTACCTGAGTAAGTTACGCCTTGAAGCAGATTGGTGATTACATAAGCATCTTCTTCACTCATAGCCTCTCTACTCTCTGGCTCAAATTCGTCTAACACAATTCCATTTTGATCTTCAATTCGCACTACGGCAATAGGTTGCACATAAACGCCTTTGTTTGCAAAAGCGGTGTAAGAGCCAACCATCTCATACACTGATAAATCAACCGTGCCCAAGGCAATAGAGGGCTGTTTGGGAATTTCAGATTCAACACCAATTTCTTGGGCCAGCCGGATCACTGCCTCCGGTCCAATTTGTTTCATCAAATAGGTGGTCACGGTATTGAGCGATTGCGCCAGTCCATCCCTCAATGTCACCATGCCGCCGTATTCTTTCCCTGAGTTTTCAGGGCACCAGTCTTGCAACAAATTGAAAGTTCCTTTCTCAATACAAGTTTGCACATTGGGCACTTGCATGCACGGACTGTAATGTTTCTGACGGATGGCGGTGGCGTAAACAAAGGGTTTGAAAGTAGAACCCACCTGCCTTTTGCCTTGGGCCACATGGTCATACTGGAAATAGGTGTGATCAATGCCGCCTACCCAAGCTTTGATAAAGCCTGTTTGCGGCTCCACTGACATCATTCCGGTTTGGTAAAAGGCTTTGTGCCAACGCACAGAATCTCTCGGACTCATGATGGTGTCGATGGCTCCTTTCCACTGAAATACACTCATGGGGATGGGCGTATCAAAGACTTTGCGGATGGAGTCGTTGCTGGCACCTTTCTTTTTTAGTCCGCGATAACGAGGCGTTCGTTTTTCTGCTTGATCAATCAATTGGTTAATCTGTGATTCGTTGAGATCATTAAAAGGAAATGTTTTCCGCTTGCCATCTACCTTTTTGAAAACCCGCTGCAAGTTTGACATATGCTCGTGAACGGCTTCTTCGGCATAGCGCTGCATGCGTGAATCAATGGAAGTGTAGATGCGAAGTCCGTCTGTGTAAAGATTGTAGTACTTCCCATCGGAGCGCGGGTGCTCTTGAATCCAATTCTTCATGTAGTTGCGCAGGTACTCTCTGAAATAGGGCGCTAGTCCGGTGTTATGGCTTTCACGTTGAAAATCGAGAACCAGTGGCAGTGCGCAGAGCGAATCTTCTTCTTCTGCGCTGATTAGATCGTTTTTTCGCATCTGCCCGAACACGGTGTTTCGCCGCAGTACAGCGCGTGTACTGTCTCTTCTCGGATTGTAGAGCGAAGGGTTTTTGGCCATACCCACCAACATGGCGGCCTGCTCTATGCTGAGCTCTTGCGGACGGGTATTGAAGTAGATGCGAGCAGCTGAATGCACCCCTACTGCTTGATACAAGAAATCAAACTGGTTGAGGTACATCGCTATGATTTCTTCCTTGGTGTACTGCCTTTCTATGCGAACAGCAATCACCCATTCTTTGAACTTTTGTAAAATTCGTTCGAGCAGGCTTCCCGGGGGCTCATGGAACAGCATTTTGGCCAACTGTTGGGTAATGGTACTGCCTCCACCTGCCTTCCCCAAACTGGCCACTGAGCGAAGCAAGGCCCGGAAGTCGATGCCACTATGTTCGTAGAAGCGTTCATCCTCTGTAGCTATTAAGGCATCTACCAAAACCGGAGAAAGTTCTTCAAATTCGGTATGCACCCGATTCTCCATGTAGTATTTCCCAATGATTTCGCCATCGGCAGAGTAGACGGTGCTGGCCAAGTTGCTCACTGGATTCTCAATTTCTTCAAAGGTGGGGAGCTTGCCAAAGGCGCCTAAGGCGGCCAGCAAGACCATGAGGGCAACTGCTCCTACTCCGGCTACCATCAATCGCCAAAACCAACGCACCAAAGAGCGAAAGTCTTCTTGAACCTTTTTCGCTGAGGATTTACTGCTGGTCTTTTTCTTGGCCATCGCGCCTAATAAATGTGAGTCCTAAACTGCGCATGCCCGAAAGCTTTGTGTCGCGCATTCCATGCTGAAATTCAAAGGTATATAGTCCCTCAGCCTCCATTCGAAGGTATTGCTTCCGGTACGGAAGATCAAGAGTTTTTACGCTTCCAATACCCTCTCCATTCCAATTGCCGTAGGCATCGGCTAGGGTAATTTGCACGGTATCAGAAAACTGTACATCGCCGTCAATCAGAACCTTGCGAAAAAGGAAGAGATTGGCGTACGGATAACTTGCGTCGTGCTGTAAATGCATGGCAAGTTCAAACAGTTCAGGTGTTCCCGCATGCTCATATTGAAACTGCACTACAGAGTCTGCATGCCACTGTGTTGCAGGAAATTCTACAAAAGACGACTGTGCCACTTGGCCTTGTTCGCAAGCTGAAAGCGCGAAGCATGTAGCCAGAGCAAGAAATGCCTTAACGCCCCCTTCTGCCATTGTTGCGCTTGCGTCTGGGGTTGCCACCAGTACTTCCTTCAGAAGGCGCATTGCCTGTTGAAGAAGAATTGGGTGGTCCTGCAGGTTTGTTTCTCCGTCTCGCTCTTGGATTCTTTCCTGCATTTTCAGGTTTTAATCCGCTGCTTGCTGCAGGTGCAGGAGCTGCCGAAGCCGATGCGATGGGTTTTGGGCCATCTGTTTTGAGGGGCTTGGGCGTAGTAGGATTGCGCTTTGGTGCAGGACCAGACGGTGCCGCTTTTGGTGCAGCAGCCTTGTTCTGGGGTAGATCGGTGCGGGGTTTCTTTTTCTTGCGGCGCTTGTTGGCCCTTTGTTGATGATCAAACCGATCAAGCGCATCGTATTCTACGCTGGCCAATTCCGTTGGGGCAGCCTCTGCGGTTTCTACAATGCTTAAATCTTCCAGATTGGCAACCTTTTCGCCTTGTTTGTTTTTATGCAGGATTTCCTTCACGCTCTCCACTGAAAGCTTCAGCCACTCTGCGATATCTTCTTTGTAGGCATACCAAAGCCAAACATTGAAAATGTCCATCTTCATGAAGATAGACACGCCCTTCTAGGTGTAGAGCTTTTTGTTGGTATCGGGAAAACCATCGAGTGCTTCCAGATAGCTGTCTAGCTCAAAGTTGAGGCAGCATTTTAGCTTGCCGCACTGTCCAGCGAGTTTTTGAGGATTGAGCGCCAGTTGTTGGTAGCGAGCAGCGGACGTGCTCACAGAACGAAAGTCGCTCAACCAAGTAGAGCAACACAATTCTCGTCCGCAACTGCCAATGCCGCCAATTCGGCTGGCTTCTTGACGGCTGCCAATGTGCCTCATTTCCACCCGAACTTTAAAGGCGGCCGCATAGTCTCTGATCAACTGCCTAAAGTCTACCCGCTTCTCTGCGATATAATAGAAGGTAGCGCGTTGGCCATCGCCCTGAAACTCAACATCAGAAATCTTCATGTCGAGCTGCAGACGTTCCGCAATTTCGCGAGCTTGATTCATGGTGTCCCGTTCTTTTTCTCGAACGCTTTTCCATAAGTCGAGGTCTGTTTGCGACGCTTTCCTCAGAATATCAGGGAACTCCGTGCTTTTAGACAAATTCTTTTTGCGGAGCTGAAGGCGAACCAACTCGCCACTCATGCTCACAACACCTATATCATAGCCTGGTTGTGCATCTACTACCACGGCTTCACCCAGATGGAGTCTGAGCCCTTGAGCATTCCGGTAGAATTCCTTACGCCCGTTTTTGAAACGGATTTCGTGAATATCAAAAGCCGCCTGTCCGTTGGGAAGGCGCATATTGGCGAGCCAATCAAAAACGGAGTATGTACTACAGCCGTCTACTCCACAGCTTCCATTGTTCCGGCATCCTTTGGGCAATCCTCCTCCACTGCTGCAACTGCTGCATCCCATCTCACCCTTGTATTAATTTGTGATGATTCCAATCAATTCTGTCCCAAAAATAGGGATTCCTTTCGTGCACCTATTGAACGCAAATACGGCGGCCTTGGTATTGGAAAGAAATGGGCGATCCCTCCACAATAAAATGGTGCTTACTTGTTCAAATACACCCATTCACTCAAAAAAAGGGCGCGTCGCCCAAATGGCTAATTATTCTCTTTTCAGGCACTTATATTTGAACCTCAAACCTGAAGAGTAAAAATGAAGCGTATTCTCAACTCAATGGTCGTTGGTGCGGCCCTACTCACTTCTTCTTCATTGCGGGCGCAGCTTCCTGTTTCTGTGGTGAATAACAATATTCAAACAGATCGAACTTGGTCAAGTGATACGGTATACCAGCTCGATGGTTTTGTATATGTCAAGGGAGGAGCCACGCTCACCATTCAGCCAGGAACGGTTGTTCAAGGGTATATCAGTGGAGGAGGAAGTGGCTCTTTAGGCACCTTGATTATCACCAAAGATGCCTTCATCAACGCCCGAGGAACTGCTTGTTCGCCCATTGTTTTTACTTCGGCCAAGGCGCCCGGTCAGCGCGGTGCCGGCGATTGGGGTGGCATTGTCTTAATGGGTGAAGCACGCTTGAACAGTGGAACCAATGCGGGCACTTACTTCACAGATGTTGTAGAAGGCGGACTCACAGGAGATGTGAATGATCGCACCTATGGTGGAAATAATGACAATGATTCTTCGGGGGTTATGCAATATGTACGCATCGAATTTGCCGGAGCCGCCTTGATGCCCAATGAGGAAATTAACGGATTGACTTTGGCAGGAGTAGGTGCTTCTACTGTTTTAGATCATATCATGATCTCGTACAGTGGAGATGATGCCTTGGAAGCTTTGGGAGGCAAAGTGAATATGAGCCACTTGGTGACTTTGGGCACCACCGACGATGATTTGGATTTTGACAAAGGATTTAGAGGATACCTGCAGTTCGGGCTGATCTACAAGGAGGCGAATACAGCAGATATTTCCCTCTCAGAAGGAATTGAATCAGACAACTCGAGCTCCAGTCCGAACTTATTGCCGCGAACAGCGCCTGTTTTGTCCAATTTCACCCAAATCGGACCCAAAGCAAGCGGTACACCAAGTGCAGATCACCAATCAGCGGCAAGAATCAGACGTGGTTCATGGACAAGCATTCACAATTCAGTTTTTGTAGACCATGTAAACGGCCTTTTTATAGATGGAGCAGAAACTTTCACCGGTTGGAATGCCGGCATGGAGTTCAAAGGCAATGTGATGGCCGGAATGACCAATAACTACAAGGCAGCTGGAGGCCATACCATTGGAGCCATGGACAGCCTGTGGGTGCTAGACAATATCAATTATCCGGCAACTTCTTCGCTGGGCTTGAACGCTTCTTACAATCAAATCTCCAATCCTGTATTGACCCCAGAAGCCTCTTCGCTATTGTTGAGCGGGGCCAATTGGAACTTCACCGGTAACGCAGAGTTTGTGCAGGTGAACTATCGCGGGGCAATGGACGACGCCGCTGATTGGACGCGCAACTGGACCGAGTGGGATGCGCAGAATAAGGTTTATGAAAACGGATCATTGATCGGGATTCAGTATACCTCAGCCACAGTTATGGGCAATTATCGTGTAGACCTGAATTGGCAAAACACGGGAAGCTCTAGCTACAATGTTTGGTTTAAAAACACTACTGATAGCGCATGGTCCCGGGTGGTTTCAAACACAAACGCTAAGAGCATTTTCCCAATCAGCCCAGGAAATTATGACTACTATATTTCAGAAGGAAGTAACCTAAGACCTTCTTGTGTTGATACTTTCTCAGTGAATTGCGAGGACTTTACATACTCACACAATGTTTTCCAAATTCTAGACGCCACTAAAGGAAAAATCAATGTATTTGGCGTAAACGGTGGTCGCAGAACCTGGGATTTTGGGATAAGGAGTCAAGCGGATCAGAATGGTGATACTTTATGGTTTGAGAATTTGTTTTCCAAAAGATTCTTGAATTTAGACCCTGGTCAATACTACTTGTTTGTGCGAGATAATTTCGGTTGTTATTCAAGTCAGATTGACACGGTAACAATTGATAATATTCCTTCCTATGTGCCTGTTTTATTTACCGTTCAAAATCTTGGAGGTGGCACCTTAAGACCTATTTGGACCATATCAGATCCTTCAATTGTAAATGCCTATCAGATCAGGCTAAAAGACGTTACTGGAGGTGGATTGGGAACCCTTTATCAAACCTATACGACCTCTGGAACAAGTTTAGACATTAGCGGATTGCCACCAGCTAGGTATCGCATAGATGTAAGAGCCCGACCTATTGGAGGAACTTTTGCCAATGGAGTCTATTCAAATTATATGGAACGAATAGTGTCAACTTCGAAGCAAGAAGTTGCTTTCAACGGCCAAACTGGAATGACTCCTGTCAATGTTTACCCCAATCCAGCAAGTGAACAGTTTTACGTACAAGCGCCTGTTGGTGCTAACATTGATTTGATGGATATGAATGGCAGAATAATTCAATCTGCTAAGGGGAATGGCACTGAAGCTGTCTTCAACACCGCTACACTGGCCTCCGGGGTCTATCTGCTGCGGGTAACCGATGCCTCCGGCGTTCACCTCGAGAAGCTTCTGATAGACTAGTCTAAAGCGTTTTCATGTCATACGCCAAGCCATCTCTTTTCAGGGATGGCTTTTTTTATGGATAAATAGCAAATTGATATTCCACAGCTGGAAGCGCTTCCAATTCCGGATTCCATAGATAAAGCTTCAAGCTTCCCGGCGGATGTTCGTCCAATTGCAATTCCATAAATCCTGATGCAGGATCAACCCCATACCAAAGCTGTGCTTCCGCTAATTCAGCTACCCATCGGCAAGAAGAAGGGATGGGTAAAGCCGAGCGCCAGCGCAACAATAGGGTGTGACTGCCTTTTGAAAGCCGTTCATTTCCAGCCATGAGAAAGGCATCTTGAGCGGTTGACAACGCATGCCATTCTTCTTGCACAACCTCCTTACGGTAGATGAGTTTCCAAGCAAGTCCAGCATCAGTAGTATGCCCCTTCAGCTGTTGAGGATAGTAGAAGTTTACCATTTCCCACAATGCCGGTTGGCGAGCTGAAGCTTGCACAAACAGAATGGTATCTCGATGGAGGTTTTCCAAATAGACCTTCCAACTATTTAAACCTCCGTTCCAAGCAGTACCAAAAGGATTCCAGCCAATCCCCCAGTTTGTTGCCATATCTTCTCCAATACCCAGTAGGAAGGCATGGTCTCTTTCTTGCTCGATCTTGCGCCATTCTGCTTGCCTCTTCTTGTTCTGCCATTGGTGCCATTGCCCTCCGCCCAGAACCAAGAGTAGAACGCCTGTGCTTACGGCAAGCGCCCGAGTTCTTCCACAATACGTCCACAATAAATATAAACTCAATAGCAGCCAAAGCGAACCAGAGAAAACCAAAAGCAACAGAATGGGCTTGTTGTGATAGGAAAAGCTGATGTTGTGCTCGCCAGCCGCTACATCAACGGCCAAGAACATGCCCGCGGTTTGAGCAATGTCTTGTGGCTGCCCATCTACGCTTAGCTGCCAACCCGGATAGTTGCTCTGTAGGAGATGAAGCCTGCCTTCTTGCTCTGAGCGGACTTTCAACTGGATTTTGTGCGGGCGCAAGGCCATCCATTCAATGGGGTGGAATCCATTGCCTTCTGTAAGGGTGTCGCCCTGCGGTGATTCCCAAAAGGCAGGCGGAAGTTGCATCAACCGCTGATATTGCAGAGTATCTCGCTCTAGCTCATTGAGTTGATCAAAATAGAAGGAGTTGAACCCGGCTGCTGAGATTCTTTTTTGAAAAACCCCATTGTTTCGAAAAATACCGGGAAAACTCATTTTCATTTCGCTTTGTTCTGCCAGTCTTTGCTGAGGCTGAAGCGCAAATCCATGCGGAAGATGCGCGTAGAATTGGCTGTGCGATTCAGGGGAGCGCTCTTCCACTGCGGTTTCGGGCAAATTGAACTGTAGCGCCAGTACCATTTCCGCTATCCAAATCCATCGCCACATCACCAATGAACCTTTCCATGCCAGTGGAAGCAGCAATACAGAAGAGGCACCAAGCTGCCAAGCCATCCTCCCCCAAATTGCATTGGTCACAGAATCTATAGCATTCGATCGACTGGCCATCCAACCACAAAACACAGCAAAGACCAAGAGCATCCAGGGCAACTTTTTCAGGCGCACGCCATCTACAAATCGCAGACTGTAGGCTCCAAGGGCAATGGCCGCAAAAAGGAAGAATAAAATGAAGTAAGCAGGTGTCTTGAACAAGTTGAACAAAGGAATGTGATGATAAAGCCACATGCGCACAGGAGTAAAATGCCCGAGTGCTGGGAGAACGGCCAACAAACCAAACCCCACCATGCCGCGCAATGAACGATCTAAGCTCTTCCACCGAAGCATTCCTACCACCATTAACAACAGACCAATAATGCCGAAGAACGCATTGCGCATGCTCACATCGGTTTGGAAAATGGAGTGGTCAACGGTGACGGCCCACGGACTAAAAAAAGACAAGAAACTGGCAGGGGAGAAAGGGTGGTTGAGCGCTTGTTCTTCTGTAACGCCTTCGCCAAAGCGGGCTACATAAGGAGCAGACTCCCAAAGGCTATACAGCATGGGAAGGCTCAGTAAAACGAGGATGCCATACCCCATTATATGGCGCTTGAACAGTGGCCAAACCGATTTTTTAGCGCCAATGAGCCACCACAGTTCTTGTACGAAAAGCAATAAAAAGAGATAGTTGACAATGATGGCAATGGCTTGATAACCAGCACTGAGCTGGGCATACATCCAAAAGCCGAACCATAGCGCCGGACGCCACTTCCCGGCATCTTCCCGCATACCGATCCATGCGCCAATAGACCACGGCAAGAGAGCCGCTGCAGCAATTCGGGGCATATCTTGTGCTTGGCCCACCATATAGCCACACAACATGTATACGGCTCCACCGGCCAAGGCATCCCACAGCGGCAGTTTCCATCGAAGGAGCAATTTGTACATGCCCAATCCGGCCAGTAAAAAATACCCCAAGAGAATAAGGTGAAGCGCCAATGGTCCTGGGCCGAATACAAATGAGGTAAGTAAAGCTTCAGGATTCCAAACCGAGCGCACATCGGCATGAATGGGATAGCCCAGTTGTTGAAAGGGATTCCACAATGGAAATTCCCCTGCGCGCAGGCTTTCCCCCATCAAATACCGCCAAGGCCATTGGGTGTCTATCATGTCCCATTTCAACCGATACTGAAAGAAACTGATAGGCCAATAGGCCAGAATACCCAGGGCTAGAAGCGCGCTTTGGGGCCTTTGGCTGATGATTTTTTGAGTAGCTCGCGCAAGTTTTTCCATTCGACAGACAAGGTACGCACGGGCATATCGCTAAAATCAAGCTCGCCGCGCTCTTCTACTTCTACAGCAGTCCAACGCAAATCTATTCGATCTCGGGCCAGCAAAGCCAGTTCAAGATCAAAGGCAAATCCATTGTTGGAGGTCTGCAGCAAGAGGGCTTTCCCTTGTTCACTAAAGCCTTTCAGTCCGCACTGGGTATCTGGGTGCCGCAACCGCAGGAAGCGCTTATTGAAAAAGAGCAATGCTGATGATAGCAAGCGTCGGCGGAAGGGCAGTTTGCGCCGATACCGGGCATTCCGCCGTCCAAAAACTACATCGCTCCCCTGCAGCAATTCATGTACAACGGCCGCTATACTCTCAGCATTGTAGGGAAAATCATCGTCGGTAAATAAATAGTAGTCCGCCACCACTTGCCGAAATCCTGCCCGCACACTGGCTCCCTTTCCCAAATTTTCTTGGAGGTGAACCACCTGCCATTGAAGCGGTTCGAGATAGTCATAACACAACTGTGCATCCGCTTTGGAAAGGCCATCTAGCACTACAACGGGCTTCCAAGCAATAGGCAGCTGATGGGCCAGGCACAAAAGGCTGTACTGCTCATGTAAAGCATGCAGCCAACGAAGGCTAAAGCGGTGGGCTGGTATAACCAAAGCCAAAATGGGAAGTGCAGTCAATCGAATGGCGCTGGGAGGGGGCAAAGTAATAACTTTGAGCGCCTCGCGTTCAAGCATCGCAGCAGTCTTTCCATGCGCTTACTTATTTTCTTACTCGCTTCATGCCCCTTTGTGTCTGTATGGTCTCAAAACCAGACCGATGAACAGAATACAGTGCTTTGGCGTGAGTACTTGAGCTACGGCAGTCTACAAGAGGTGATTCATGATGGCCCCATTGTTTACGGTGCTTCAGATCAAGGAGTTTTTGTTTACTCAGACCTCGATGGAAGCATACGCAGGATTACCAAAGTGAATGGCTTGAACGATTTTGACATTGTAGACATTGGTCTTCATCGCGGTTTTAATGCGCTTTCAATTGGCTACAAATCAGGCAATATTGACATTCTCAGTGCCGATGGCAGCATCACCAATTTCTCTGACATCAAACGCGCACCCAGCATCTTCGGCGGAAGGGCCATCCGCCACACCTTCGAATGGGGAGACAGCTTGTTGCTCGCCACAGATTTCGGCATTGTAGTACTGGACCTGAAAAACGGCTTCTTCCGCGATACTTGGTACATTGGTCAAGACGGCAATCAGCTTACGGTGAATCAGTTAGATATAGACTTCGATGCCGGAGTGATTTACGCCGCCACGGAAATAGGACTGTTGCAAGCCGCTTTGAACTCGCCTTTGCGCTTCTTTTCATCGTGGAGTTTGGTGGCAGGTGCCCATGCCGAGGAAGCCCGGTTTGTGGCAGTTTCAACTGCAGGCGTGCTCTATACTAAGCGTTCAAATAACGACTTGCACGATTCTATCTATTTGGTCAATAATGGGGCTCGCAGTCTGATGCTCAATCAATTAGGCGGCATCATTCAAGAGTTGGAGCGCGGTGCAGAAGGGCTTGAAGTAGTGTATCCTTTCAACGCTATGCTTTATGATACTGGCTTCAATGTTTTGGCCAATGTGGCCATTAATAGCACAGACTTGGCTGATTATACGCCTCGGTCAGTTTCCTTCAATTTTACCGATAAACGCTATTGGATAGCCGATGCCCAGCTAGGCTTGATTAGGAACTTCGATATTTTCTACAACCAATTTATTCGTTTGGATGGGCCGCCAACGAATGATCAGTTTCGATTGGCCACTACCGGACGGGAGCTGTTTATTGCGCCGGGTGGGATGACTGATGCATGGGCCCGTACTTTCAGAACACTGGGTTTTTATCAGTATGATGGAGAAGGAAAATGGTCACAAGTAGATGCGAAAGACGACCTGAACAATGCCCGAGACATTGTGCATATTTCCATTGACCCTGCAGATGATCAACATTTGTATGTCTCAAGCTGGGGAAATGGCTTGATTGAAATGCAAGATGGGGTTCGTGTACGCACTTGGAACTCGGCCAACACTGGAGGTGCCATTCAAAGTGTTTCAGCCGTGGGCGATAGCACTTTCCTCATCGGGGCTTCGGCCTTTGACGCCAATGGCGATTTGTGGATGACCAACAGCCTTACTGATCGCTCTTTGGTGGTACACAGAGCCGATGGCAGTTGGGAAAATTTCAGCCTAGGATCATTGGGGGGAACCATTTCCAGCACCCGCGATATTATGACTACCAGCGAGGGTCAGATTTGGATCAATGCCCGCAATTCTGGAATTATTGTATGCCAAGAAACCAATAGCGGTCTGTTGGTTCGCGGGCTCAATGCCGTGCCCGGAACCGGCAACTTGCCCAGTTTGGGTGTTACGGCTTTTGCTGAAGATTTAGACGGCGAAGTATGGGTTGGAACCGATGCAGGATTAGGGGTAGTATACACGCCGTACAACATCTTTGAAAACGGACTGACTTATGATGCGCAGCCTATTCTTATTGAAACTTCTGAAGGTATTGTCGAGCGCCTGTTCAACGGCCAGCCTATTAGCGCCATTGAAGTGGATGGCGCCAACAAAAAATGGATTGGAACCAGTAATAATGGACTTTTCTATTTGAGTGAAGACGGAACCGAGGAGATCCATCATTTTACCGCAGAGAATTCTCCTTTGCTCTCGAATAACATCCTCGACATTGCCATTGAAGACCAGACAGGTATAGTGTACATTGCCACTGATAGAGGATTGATTACCTACAAAGGAAGCGCTACACGGGGAGGCGATGTGTTTGGAAATGTTTATGCCTATCCCAATCCTGTTCGTCCAAACTATAACGGCCCGATTTTCATCACCGGACTGCTCACCAATGCCCAAGTGAAGATCACAGATGTTAGCGGAAACTTGATTTTTGAGACCATTGCTGAAGGAGGACAAGCCACTTGGAATGGTGCCAATTTTTCAGGCAAGCGGGCAAGTAGTGGGGTCTATTTGGTTTACTTGACCAATGATGATGGCAGCCAAACTGCTGTGGGCAAGATTCTGATTGTCAACTGATGTGGGAATCTACGCGCGCCTGGGTACTCACTCATCGCGCTTATGGCGACAAGGGTATGATTCTGCACTGCCTCACTGATCGTTTCGGTAGGCAGTCTTACTATCTCCCAAGTATACGCTCGCGCAATTCGCCAATACGGCCTTCCATGGTTTTGCCCCTCACACCACTTGCTTTGGTAGCGCGCCATCGCGGCAAAGAACAACTGGAGCGCATCAAAGAAGCCCGATTGTTATGGCATCCCAAAAGCCTTCATCAACACCCTATTAAAGCCGCCGTTTGCCTTTATCTAGCCGAGTTTATTGATCGCATTTTTACCGAAGTACAAGAGCAAATCACCTTGTGGGATTTTGTGGAAGAACACTTGATTCAATATGATGAATCAACCCAAGAGAATCTGCATTTCCCCTTGTGGTTCAGCGTACATCTGCTTTCTTTTTCCGGATTGGCGCTTCCTCAGCAAAGGAAGCTGGGGTCTTTCTTTGATTGGCACGAGGCGGTGTGGAAAGTAGAGGAATCTGAGAGTAGCTTGAATCTACAAACCTCCGCTTTGCTCGCTGATCTTCTTCAACATTCGTGGCCTGAAGCCGCCTCGCTCAAAAGCCAAGGTGAACAGCGAAGGCAATTGATGGATGGCTTGGCCCGTTTTCTTGAGTGGCATGTGCCCGGACATCGTACCTTAAAATCAGTAGAGGTGCTGAGGGTGTACTTGGGCGGGGTTTGAAACTTAGAGCTTGAGGCTGTGCATTACGCTCTCTAATTCGAAAAGCAACTGCCGCTTGTCTATTTCTGGGGCAAAAACGAAGCCCTCCAAGGTGATAATTCGTTGATTTTTTTCATCAAATAGGGTGTAGCTCAAAAAAGGACCGCCCATAAAGTCACCCTCTACCCGCCAAAGTCCGCGGGTTTCTAGCGCAAATGCCCCCCCAATTTCATGCGGATTGATCATAGGAGCCATCCGGTACTCAGTGGTCATGTAGGAGTTCTCAAATTGACCAGGGATGTACAATTGGCAAACACTATCACGAACAGGAAGAATGTCGCCGCCCAACATGGTGGTTTCTTCCTTTAGAGGCCGTGTATAGACCATCAGACATTGATCGCTCTTCAAATTTCGGCTCCAATAAATGCTGATATCATCCCGGTCAGTGCTCAGTTCCAAGTTGGCCGGAATGGTCATCTGCAATCCGGCTTGTTTCATGAGTTTTGAAGAAGGCGCCTTTTGTTTAGCGATACGACCAAGAATATGGTGATTCTCAAACTGACGAAGCGCTTTAACGTCTTCTTCCAAGCGAGAGCGCAGCAGAAACAATAGCGAAGCTTGATCTGTACCGCGATAACTGAGCATGAATTGTGGCTTTGCCCAATAATCGTTTAGTCTTCTGGCTTGATTGCTGGAATCGAGTTCTACCAATAGAATAAGATGAGACCGCCTGAGTAGTTCGTTGAAGTTCTTTGGTGCGATGTGCACCAGTTTGTACCAACTTTCTGATTGTGGCAAGCCAGGCATTGGTGCGGCCATTTGTGCCCGAAGAAAGTGGCCTACCTCTCCCGTCCACAAGCTGTCTTCCATCACCACCATCACCTCTAAACTGCCACCTGTACTTCCCGGCAACAAACCACTGTCTCGCTTGGCCTTGTCAGAACAAGCCCCAAGTGATAAAAGGAGGAACAGCGTGAAAAGAACGAAGGGCCGAGGGGTCATGGGTCTATCCGTTCTTCAAGATTTTAATCTTCATGCCAGGCTTTAAGCTGCGCGCACTGCTGATATCGTTCCATTGCATGATATGGTCAGCAGAAACACCAGGGTATTTTTTGGCTATGTCATACAAAGTGTCGCCTGGTTGAACGAGGTAAACATCAGCTGTTTCGTCTGATTCAACCGAAATGGGCTTCTTTTCAACACTTGCCGCCTGACCACTTTTGTCTTCGCTGCTGTAAATACTCAAGCGTTGTCCAGCGTGAATCACCGTACTTCTCAGGTGATTCCATTCCATAATGTCGGTTACGCGAACATTGTAACGTTGAGCGATCAATCCGAGACTTTCACCACTCCGAACCTTGTGAGTGATTTGTTCCACTACTGGTTCTTCTTCTAATCCCAATGCTTCCTTGCGCTCGCGTTCAAGCGCAACCAATTGAAGAATGCTGTCTTGAAAGCTTACAAAAAGACCGGCTTTGGCCATGGGCAATACCAACGGAATGGCCCCTCCTTCTACGGCGGAGGCGGGCACATACTTGCGAATGAATTGCGGATTTAGTCGTTCTAATTCTTCTGTAGACAAATCGAGCAATGCCCCTAATTGGTCAAAATGCATGGCTTCACGAATCATCACAGTGTCTACTTGATGATAGGCGTATGGAGCAGGCTCGGCATAGATGCCGTGATCTTCTGCATGTGCAAAAGAGTAATTTACGGCAATAAAGGCAGGCACATAACCGCGGGTTTCCCTGGGGAGATAGCGCATGATTTCCCAGTAATCGCGTTTTCCTCCTGAGCGTCTAATGGCTTTTCGCACATTTCCCGGACCCGAATTGTACGCCGCAAGCGCCAAGTTCCAGTCGTCAAACATGTGGTACAATTGCTTCAGATAGGCACAAGCGGCCTCAGTAGATTGCACAGGATCATGGCGCTCATCGATGTAGCTGTCTACTTCAAGGCCAAAAAGACGGCCGGTAGGAAGCATAAATTGCCACAAACCACGCGCCTTGGCGCGTGAGACCGCCTGCGGATTGAGCGCTGACTCAACTACGGCCAAATACTTTAACTCTAACGGCAGCCCATGTCTGTCTAAGGCCTCTTCAAAAAGAGGGAAATAGAATTCAGCCTCTCCTAACATCCGAGCCATCTGTTGCCTTCTGCTCTTTACATAGAGCTCTATAAAACGATGCACTGTGCTGTTGTAACGCAGCTCCATGATGCTCCTTGCATCTAACAGCGCCATGCGTTGTTCAATGAGCTCATCACTTGGAAATGCAGGAGTGCTATCTACGGCCATTGCGGCCCCTAAAGACTCCTTCGCTGCTAAGCCAAGCTGCACCAACATGCTATCGAGCCTGTAGAGAACGGGATCATCTTGAAAAGCGGTGTACAGCGTAAGACTATCTACTGGGGTAGCAGATTCGGTCAGGAGCGAATCGGCTGTTGGGCTGAGATCGCTGCTTAGCGGAAGTTGTTGAGCCCCCATGTTGAGGGTAGCGAAGACGAGAGAGAAAATACAGAGGGTGCGAAGGGCCATATGGAGATTTAACGCGGAGAAGGGAGCATAGTTGTGCCGCAATCTAATCTACTTTTTGGCATGGCTTGGTGACTCCGTCAACTGTTCGGCCATACCAATGAGCGCGCCCTCTCGCCAAGCCGCTGCTGTGAGCTGTAATCCTAAGGGCAAACCTGTTGGACCTTTCCCACGCGGGATAGAGATCGAAGGCAAACCGGTGATATTGGCCAGTACCGTAAAAATATCTTCGAGGTACATGACGGTTGGATCAGAATCTTCTCTTCCAATTTCAAACGCCTCATGTGGAGAAGTGGGAGACAGCAAGAAGTCGTAATCGCTCAACAACTGATCGATGTGCTCTTTGACTACTCTTCGGGCCTTTTGTGCTTTGCCGTAATACGCATCGTAATAACCAGCACTTAATACAAAGGTGCCCAGAAGAATACGCCGCTTCACTTCCTGTCCAAAGCCTTGGGTTCTTGAGCGCTTATGCACTGTTTCCAACTCGTCTGCACCTTCCGCGCGATACCCAAAATGAACGCCGTCATATCGAGCCAAATTGGAAGATGCCTCGGCCGTGGTGAGCAAATAGTAGACAGGTACCAAGTGGTCGAGATAGGGGAAAGGTACGCGGTCAACGGTATGTCCGGCCGCTTCTAACTCTTGAATGGTGGCGAGAAAAGTCTCGCGCACTTCCGCTTGTAGTCCCGGGTGATCTATTACAGAATCAAATACGGCAAAACGCTTGGTCTCGGTTCTGTCGTAGTCTAGTCGCTCTTCCGTATAGGCGTCTACCGCCTTTTGTGAGCAGGTGCTATCGTATTCATCGGCTCCGGCGATGACCTCCATGAGCAAGGCCATGTCTTCTCCATTGGTGGTGAATGGACCGATTTGATCAAAGCTAGAGGCATAGGCAATTAATCCATGTCTGGAAACGCGCCCATAGGTAGGCTTGAGGCCCCATAATCCGGTGAAGGCTGCGGGCTGGCGGATAGAGCCACCGGTATCAGAGCCCAAAGTGGCATGACACAATCCTGCTGCCACCGCTGCCGCTGAGCCACCGGAAGAACCGCCGGGCACTCGGTCTGTATTCAAGGGATTGCGCACCACTCCGTAAGCAGAGTATTCATTGGATGAACCCATGGCGAATTCATCACAGTTCAGCCGCCCGATGATGATGGCATCTTCGTCTAACAACCTTTGCACGGCCGTAGCGGTAAAAAGCGATTGAAACTCTTCCAGCATTTTACTGCCAGCACTCACCCGGTGGTTGGCGTAACACAGATTGTCTTTGATGCCGATGATCATGCCGGCCAGTTTACCGGCGTTTTTGCGCTTGATCTTTTGGTCTATCACCGTGGCCCGTGCGCGTGCATCACCTGCAAACACCTCCAAAAAGGCGTTGAGGTGATGGTGTTCTTCAATTCGCTGAAGGTGCGCTTCTACCTCACGCACCACGTCGGTTTGTCCGCTCTGTATGGCGGAGAGATAACTGCTGTATCCGCGATAAGTCAAGGTCTAGGGGCTTTACTTCTCGGGTGAAGATTTTTTCTCGTCCAATTTGTCGTCATCCTTGACGGCATTTTTGAACTCCTTGATACCTCCGCCTAGGCCGCGCATCAATTCTGGAATTTTGCGACCACCGAAAAGCAGGAGCACCACAATAACCAGTAGGGCGATCTGCCAAGGGCCGACCATTCCCATAAAAATAGATCCTGTCATAGCTTGTGCTTGCTGCAAATGTAGGCATTCGAAAAGGCCTGACGATTCATTTCCTGCAAGCTTTAGTCAGGGTCTTTGTCGTATTGCTCTTTGTTCTTCTCCATGTGCTCATTGTAGGCTTTATCAATTTTTTTCTGTGGGTCTTCTCTCGGAACATCCTTGCTTTTACAGCCTACAGCCGTGAGGGCGAATACAAAGAGCAGAAGCGGGATTAGTTTGCGCATGAGGGATTTGGCTTTTGAAATGAAGTTTTAAGGTGTTTGGGTTGTGCCTCGTGTGAACAATTGCTTGTACAGAGGTTTTTACCTTTGCACAAATCGCAATAAATGTACCCAGAAGATCTCGTACTTCCCATGCGCCAAGAGCTGGTCAACGCCGGCCTCAAAGAAGCGCGCACTGCAGAGGAGGTTCAGCAAAATATTGACGCTGCCGGAACAGCCTTTGTAGTGATCAATTCAGTTTGTGGATGCGCAGCTGCCAACGCACGCCCAGCCGTGCAAATGGCGCTGAAAAACAGCGCAAAACTGCCGAATCGCATGATCACTTCTTTCGCTGGAAATGATGTAGAAGCGGTAAACAAAGCGCGCGAAATGATGGCGCCGTTTCCACCATCATCTCCTTCTATGGCGCTATTCAAAGACGGTGCGTTGGTGCACATGATTGAGCGCCATCACATCGAAGGTCGCCCAGCGGCAATGATTGCTGAAAACCTTCAGCAAGCCTTTGACGAGTATTGCTAGTAGCTAGCCGTTTTTAGAGATCCTCAATCTTCTGTGTGCCGATGGAAAACCCTCCTTCGGCCTTCAAAAGGTTGGGGATCTTTTCCTTCCACACAATCTTGCGAACAGCAACCGGCGTAATTCTCTGCGCAATCAGAACACTGAATAAAAAGCATATTGCACTTCTTATTGGCGCAATTGGTATGGTGGTCACAGGGAATGCCACATTGATGGCATCGGGCAATAACATCACCTGAAATGCGCTCACCCAATCGCTCGTCAAACACAAAATTCTTCCCTACAAAGGTGTTCTCTAAGCCCTCCTCTTCAATCTGTCTTGCGTAGTCAATAATGCCACCGTGCAATTGATTCACGTCTTTAAAGCCGTGGTGCTTGAGGTAAGATGAGGTTTTTTCACAGCGAATACCCCCCGTGCAATAGAGTAGAATTTTTTTGTCTTCTTGGCCCTTGAGCATTTCCAACACCTCGGGAAGCTCGTCTCTGAAAGTCTCGGCCTGCGGCAACAAGGCGTTCTGAAAATGCCCCACTTCACTTTCGTAGAAATTGCGCATATCTACCACCACAGCATCTTCAAGCTTCATGGCATCATTCCACTCTTTCGCGCTCAAATGCCGTCCTACGTTGGTTACGTCATAGTCGTCTTCTGTAAGTCCGTCTGCCACAATCTGCTTCCGAACTTTCACAATCAGCTTGATAAAAGACTTTCCATCATCTTCCACCGCAATTTTGAAAGGAATGTCTTTGAATGCAGGAATGTTGTAGAGAAATTCTACAAAGGCCTGCCAGTGGTGTTCCGGAACACTCATCTGGGCGTTAATTCCTTCACGGGCCACATAAATACGCCCTAAACACTGCAGTTCACTCCATTTACTGAATAACTCATTGCGCATTTGCATGGGATCATCCAAAAGCACATAGCGGTAAAAAGAGAGGGTTTTTCGCTTGAAAGTCTCGCTTTCCAAACGCTTGATCAGCTCTTCTCGGCCGAATTTATTCGCGGGGTAATGCGGATCGTGACTCATAATTTCGCAAAGGTAAAGCGTGAATGTTGCGTGCCTAACGAGCCAATATCTTTGCGCCTTCAACCCCCACTCATGGCAAAGCGAATTCTCATACTGGGCGCTCTCGGACAGATCGGCACCGATTTGGTCGAAACACTGCGCGCAAAGCACGGAAGCGAACAGGTATTGGCTACTGACATCCGTCATCCTGAAACATCTGCTGGTCCTTTTGAACTGGTCAATGCAGCCAAAGAGGAAGAAATTAGAAAGGCCGTAGAGGCTTTTCAGCCAGATGAGGTATACCATTTGGTAGCCACACTCTCTGCCACCGCCGAACGCAATCCCTTGCCCAGTTGGAATCTCAACATGAACGCTCTGTTTTATGTGCTCGAACTGGCCAGAGAAGGGAAAATTGGCAAGGTCTTTTGGCCCAGTTCCATTGCAGCATTTGGTCCTAACTCTCCCAAAGACCCATGTCTCCAAACTACCGTGATGGATCCTTCTACGGTATACGGTATTTCAAAGCTTTCTGGAGAATTATGGTGCCGTTACTACCATGAGAAGTATGGGGTGGATGTGCGTTCTATTCGCTACCCCGGACTGATTTCTTGGAAGGCACAACCCGGAGGAGGAACCACCGATTATGCGGTAGATATTTTCCACCAAGCGCTCGACAAAGGCGCGTACACTTCCTACATCAATGCGGGCACTCGCCTTCCCATGATGTACATGCCCGATGCCATAGAGGCCACTATTCAATTAATGGAAGCGCCTTCTGAAGAAGTGCCCATTAGAACCTCGTACAATATCTCCGCCTTTAGTTTTGATCCGGTAGAGCTCGCCGAAGCCATCCGCTTGCACAAGCCAGACTTTAAGCTTCATATAGATCCTGACTACCGCGATGCCATCGCCCAAGGTTGGCCCGCTTCTATAGACGATTCTGAAGCCAGAGCCCATTGGGGATTGAATCCAAGATTCGATCTGCACGGCATGGTGGCAGATATGTTCGAGAATTTGCGCCGCTTGCGCGCCTAGCTCGCTCAATCCACCCCATTTGCGCCTCTACCTCCACATTCCTTTTTGCAGACATGCTTGTCACTACTGCGACTTTCACTTTTCTACTACCGACAAGGCTTGGGTGGAAATGGGAAAGACCATGGAGTTGGAGCTCGAGAAGATGGTGGAAGACGGTTGGAAGGGCCCATGGAAATCGGTTTATTTAGGTGGAGGTACGCCTTCCCTGCTGAAGGAAGAGGTGTTGACTTCGCTATTCGAAACCATCTACCGTTGCAGCGGCATTGCCAATGACGCAGAGATTAGCCTAGAGGCCAATCCGGAAGACATTTTTCCAGAACGGTTAAAGCACTGGCAATCTCTTGGCATCAATCGTTTGAGCTTGGGTGTTCAGTCTTTTGCGGATGACGACTTAAAATGGATGAACCGGCACCATTCAGCCGATCAAGCGGTTCAGGCGGTTCACGCCATTCGAGAAGCAGGATTTCAGAATTTCTCCATTGATCTCATCTATGGTTTGCCCGAGAGCGCGCATTGGACATCCAATTTGGAGAAAGCACTCTCGCTTAATCCCCCTCATCTCTCGGCCTACGCACTCACGGTGGAAGAACGCACCGTTTTAGGCAATCGGGTGCGAAAAGGCCAACAGCATTTGCTGCCCGATGAAACAGTAGAAGCCCAATATCAGGCGTTGTGTTCTATGGCTTCTACTGCCGGAATGGAACATTACGAAATCTCGAATTTTGCCCGAAAAGGTTCACGGGCGCAACACAATGCGGCTTATTGGAAAGGAGAGCCTTATCTCGGACTAGGGCCTTCTGCCCATTCATTTAACGGCATTGAGCGCTGGTGGAATGTTGCCAATAACCAGCAGTACAAGCAATTGCTCAATAGGGGCATGGTCTGGTACGAACGCGAAACGCTGAGCGATACAGACCGTTGGAATGAGCTTTTGATGACCGCTTTGCGCTGTGTAGAAGGCTTTAATGAAACGGAACTTCGAGCTTTGTTGCCAAAGGGGGCGTTCTTTCCTGAAAGAGAATTGGCCCAGCTCGCACGAAAAGGGTGGCTCATAGAAAACCAAGGTCAATGGCAAATTCCCGAAATTCACTGGCTGTTGGCAGACCATATAACTGCTAGCCTAATGCTATGATTCAAGCTTTTTTTCAGTGGAACAATGTGCGGTATGAGGTAGACCTTAGTTGTGGGGTTGATCTGAGCACCCCCTATGGAGCCCCCAATTCTGTAAGCGCTTGGGGCAGTCCGCCCGTGCGCTTCGAACCCGTGC
>CAZDPF010000007.1:0-2716 GCA_964507215.1 uncultured Chryseobacterium sp.
ATGCTTTGTCTTCTACCATTGCGCAACACTATATGCACCACATACAGTCCGGCAGGCCAATCTGCCCCAGCTATTTCGGCCGTATTCCCTTGGCCAATGATGCGGCCATGAATATCCATCACTTGCCACTCCAATAGTTGCGCAGCGTCAACAGCAATCCGAGCCTTTGTTTGCATAGGGTTCGGGTAAAGCACCATAGACTCGGCATCTTCTACAAGACCTACACTTCCTCCGGCCAGATCATACTTATAAAAATCATTAGGGAAGCTGCCCAATTGCCGATTGGTACCACCTAAGAAATACACTTCACTTCCTATAATAAAGGAGCCGGGCGCCCATCGGCTAATGCCAGGATGAGGGGGAAGGGCCGTCCATACATCCAAGCTAGCATCATACTCCCAAAACTCACCAGTAGGCATCCAACTGTGATTGTCACCATCGCCACTCAGTACATAGCCTTTTCCATTGTAATCAAACTGGGTTCCGGCTACACGGGCCTCCCCTGGAAACGGATTGAGTGTTGTCCACGTTCTGTTCACCGGATCAAACCGATGCCAGTCGCCAAAAATAATAGAGCCGCTATGGCCCAAACCAGTATAGGCCTGTCCGTTAATGGCAAATTGAAAAGGATGATGACGAGGAGAAGCCGGCAACGCCAATCTTTGCGTCCATGAATCTGTGGCCATATCGTACTCCCACCAATCATTCAAATCGCCCGTTGCACCATCGCCAAGGCCAACAAAGAGCTTGTCGTTGACCGCTATAAATGCAGGGTGACGTCTTCCGGCACACGGACAATCAGCCAGTTGTCTCCAGCTGTCATTCACAGGGTCGTACTCCCATAGGTCGCGTAAATAATTGCTTTGCGAAGCGCCAAAGCCCATATATCCCTTGCCGTTGTAAACGGTTCCGATGGAAAAACTTCGGGCCACACCGGGAAAGTCTGCTTTCTGTGTCCAAAAATCTGCCGCAGGGTCATACTCGTAAAAGTCCTTGGTAACGGTATTGGGCGGAATGGTGCCCGTGAGCATATAACCCTTGCCGTTCAATCCCCAAGTCACCGGATGATGCCGGGCAGAGGGAATATTGTTGAGGGCTACCCATTGTTGGGCCAGCAGATTGCAAGACCAAAAAAGCGAGAAGAAGAGGAGGAAGCGCATACAAGCTTTTTGAACTAAATCGCTGCGCGGCAGAATTGTTCAAAAAGGAATAGAACCAAAAAGGCACTTCGGCGTTCCTTTGCCGTATGGCTCGAGCAGTAGTTATAGGATCAGGATTGGCTGGAATTGCCACCGCTATTCGATTGCGCAATGGGGGATGGGAGGTAGCTGTTTACGAAGCCAATGCTTATCCGGGTGGAAAGCTGAGCGAATTTAGCTTGGGAGATTACCGCTTTGATGCAGGGCCCTCATTGTTCACCTTGCCCCATTTGGTGGAAGAGCTCATTGCCAGCAGCGGTAAGAACCCAGCCGATTACTTTCGATACCAAAAACAGGAAGAAGCTTGTCGATACTTTTGGAATGACGGCACTTCTTTCACGGCTTGGCCTGATCAAGAGGCCTTTGCCAAAGAAGCAGAAAAAGCTACCGGAGAGAAGGCATCGCGAGTTTTGGACTATTTGCGCGAATCAGCGGCTATTCATCAACATACCGAGCAACTTTTTCTGCGCAATTCGCTCCATCGGTGGAAAACGTATTTCAGTCCGCAAGTGCTGCCGGCCTTGCTTCGGGTGCATCGCTTTCACCTGCTCAGCAGCCTCCATCGGGTGAATGCGCAACGCTTCAAGTCGCCCAAGATGGTGCAACTGTTTGATCGATTTGCCACCTATAACGGATCTGATCCTTACCGTACCCCGGGGGTGATGCAGGTCATTCCGCACTTGGAACACAATGTGGGCACTTTTTATCCGGAAGGAGGAATGTATCAGATCACCCAATCGCTCGTTCGATTGGCGCAAGACATTGGCGTACACTTTCACTTCAACGCATTGGTGCAAAGAATTGAGGTTAAAAATGATAAAGCCTCGTCACTGATCGTAGGTGGACAGCGGGTGGAAGCAGATCTAGTGGTGTCTAATGCAGATGTATACAGCACTTATCGACATCTAATGCCCGATCAAGCGGCGCCTGAGAAAACCTTGAAGCAAGAGCGCAGCAGCTCTGCCTTGATCTTCTATTGGGGAATGAAAAAGACTTTTCCCCGCTTGGGATTGCACAATATCTTTTTTTCTGATCGGTACAAAGAAGAATTCAAGGCTATTTTTCAAGAATTCAAAGTGGCGGAAGATCCTACGGTCTATGTCAACATCACCTCTAAATGCACCCCAACCGATGCCCCTAGCGGGAGTGAAAACTGGTTTGTAATGGTGAATGTGCCCGGTGATTTCGGTCAAGATTGGACGCTCATTCGCAAGGAAGTACGCGCACAAGTACTGAAGAAACTCAGTGCCGCACTTGGAGAGAATATTGCGCCTTTTATTGAAGAGGAAGAGTACCTAGATCCTCCGGCAATAGAGCGAAAAACGTCTAGCTTCAGAGGGTCGTTATACGGTTCGGGGAGCAATGATCGGCTGTCGGCTTTCCTGCGGCATCCCAACTTCCATCGCAAGTTCAGCAATTTGTATTTCGCTGGAGGAAGCGCACATCCCGGTGGGGGAATCCCGCTGGTATTGATGTCGGCAGAAATCACCGCCCGGCTCATTCAAGAAGATCATCCG